>JAFBAP010000113.1 GCA_019247695.1 Verrucomicrobiota bacterium
CTGATTGAATCCGTCGGTGTCACGCCAAAGCGGCGGCACGCAAAGCAGGCACCAGAGCGACGGCAGGAGCAACACGATTTGCCAGAGCCAGGCGCGGGACCTTATGGAGAATGCCACAAATGAGGAGAAGTGTCGGGTAACGGGTAACGGGTAATGGGTGGCGGCCACGAGCTTGGGGGAGAGCCGCCCATGTCAAGCTTAGCATTTAGTCTTCCCGCCGTGGCTCTCCGTGTTCGCCGTGTGAACTCTGTCGTTGTGCCCGCCAAACCCGCTGCGGCCGCCGTGTGACCTCAATCGGTGTCAATCTGTGTCAATCTGTGTAATCTGTGGACGTTTCCTCTTTTCTGCGTTCTTCTGCGTGTTCTGCGGATGATTCTGTCTTTCCGCCGTGGTCGCCGTGGCTCGCCGTGTTCGCCGTGTGAACTCTTACGTTGTGCCCGCCCGATCGCCGTGGCCGCTGTATTATCACCATTGCTTGGGCGGCTTTGTCCACGTGCCGTCGATGACCACGCTCGTCAGGCCGGTGCGGGAATTGCTCTGGATCAACTGCGCGATGCGCTTCAGCTCGAGGCGAACGCACCCGTGGGACGCCGAATATTTCGGGGCTGAGGGGTAGTAATGCAGGGCGATGCCCCGGGCGCGCACGAACCAGGTGACGTAGGTTGCCCGCGCATCACTGTTCAGGTGGTCTGCAAATCCTGAAACCGTGAAGGTCCCTTTTGGCGTGCATTTGCTCCCGGAGCGCCTGCTGGTACCCGTATCGTCGCAGTTAAGGCCTTTTAACCCGGCGCCCGGTGAACTGCGAAAAGGTCCGGTCTCCTGCGCTTCGGCCTGCGGCCCTGCCCACGTCAGCGTGACCGAATGATCCGGGTCATTAAGCCGAACGGAAATCTGTTTGATGTAAGTATTCGGAAAATCGCTGTTGCGCAGGGGAGGCAACGCTTCGGCGGCAACCGCCGGCGCGAACCTCGTAACCCTCGATTTTTTCGCCTTGCCGGCAGGGGTAGCCGGCGGCTTGGCGCGGTCCTGCGCCTCGAGCTTCCTGGCTTCCGCCATGCGTTCCTTGAGCGAAGGTTCTGCCGGGCTCGCGGCTGGTTGCGCCGGACCTTTGGCCGATCGGGACGGCGCTGATTTTTTCGCTGCCGGTTTCGCGTTTGTTTTGGCGGCGCCATCCGGCTCAGCACGGTCGCCGGTGTCAGCTGAGGTGGCTTTTTTCATTCCACCCGCGAGGTTGCACTCCGGCTGCTCGAAGGGCAAGACGCTAAACGCCCTTCCGGCGGGTTAAGCGGGAACCCGGCTTTACTCCACTCAAGCTCCATGGACGGCACCCGGCCGGCAGCCGGTGTTGACCGAAGGAACGCTGCCTTTTCTCATGCCGCCCGCAACGTTGCAGCACCCCCGGGGAGTCAATCTTTCCAGGTTGATCTCCCGATCAGTTGTGCAATTAGTGTTCAGATGAACATGATCAAGCCCCGAACCCGCGTCCGGACCGAAAAAACAAAAAACCTGGTTTTTTAGCTGAAAGTTCCATTTTTCGCCACAAAAAACTGGTATTTTTTCGTTTTCGGGGCATCTTGCAGTCCCGTTTTGCACGGGCATTGCCGGGTAAAAAACTTCTCCGTTTTGGGCGCTGCCCACAGACCAGCTTCAATGCAAATTTGTAAAGGTGCTGACGCCTTAAGACAGACGAGTGGCCCGGGCGAGACGATCGTGTCCGGCCCTTCCTCAATCTGATTTCCATAAAACCCGGCGTTCCGCTGGAGCGGCATGATCGATTTGCCAATCGATACGATATCTGAGCAAATGGTAATTACTTTTGCATATCAGCGGGCGCTCCCGTTGCAGGGAGCGGCGCCCTCCGCCCCTGGCTCGGGAACCCTTTCCATCGGCTCCCGGCACGGATCCGCCACGAACGTTTTAAACCGTGCCCTGAATTCGTCCGCCACCTCTGCGGAAGAGCCATTCCGCCGGTTTTCAGCGATTCGGCCTGAAGCGTAAAAAAAAGCCCGGCCGATCACCTCGCCGGGCCGGTCACAACGATGCAAATGGACAAAATCCGGGCAAAAAGTTTCGCATCATATCGCTTTTTCTCGATTTATCATTTGCTATTTAACCATGCATGAGTGATAATTAGGCCTTGAGCCGCTGAAGCCGAAATGGCGACTAAAATTTCATCGAACGTGGTCTGAAGTGCCGGTTGTCATTCGTCGATACACGAGATGAAGCCGCCCCGTTTTTCACGCCGGTTCTCATCCCCAGTAAAAACAAAGATTTGCCAGTGATCGCGGCGCTGGAGTGATCCCCCCCTTGAACATAACCGGTTGGCCTGCCGCACAGCCCAACCACCCGATCAAATGAGCACCAGTAAAAATAAGAAATCGTCGCCTGAGCGCCCCGAAACCGGCTTTAACGCCGACAACTCGGATCCGGCCCTCGCCCACGAGGCGTCCAGTAACCCTGAAGGCGCCGAGCTGGCGCCCGTTCCTGTTGCGGTGGAGACCGTTTCGTCGAAGGAATTGCTGATTCAGGCAATCGCCATCGACACCCTGGTTGAACGCGTGAACCTGATCAAGGAGGCCATGAAACGCTGCATGGTTGAGGGGCAGCATCACGGCACGATTCCCGGCACCAGGAAGCCGTCCCTCTGGAAACCCGGTGCGGAGCTGATCTGCACCCTTTTTCAGCTGGGAACCCGGTACCCGAAGCAATCGATGCTCATCGAACGTGAGAACGGCCATTTCCTGTTCACCTTGACCTGTGAACTGTTCCATATCCCGACGGGCCGCGTCGTCGGCGAGGGAGTGGGAGCCGCCTCGACGATGGAGTACCGTTTCCGGGTCCAGACGGAAGACCGTTACACCGATCACGGCCAGCCGATTAAAGCCAAGTACACACCGTACGACTTCTATAACACGGTCCTTAAGATCGCCAAGAAGCGCGCGATGGTCGACGCGGTTTTAACGGCCTCCGGAGCAAGCGAAATCTTCACGCAGGACACGGAAGATAACCCGGAACTTTTCCGGGAGACCGAGCTCGATCATGGCCGGCAGGCGTTGGCGCGTCCCGCGCGGGCGTCGTCGGCGCCGGCAACACCGGCGTCCCAGACTCCGCCGCCGGTACGCGCGCCTCAGACTCAGACTGTTACCGGCGTGGTGGAACGGGCCTGGCCGAATGATTACCAGGGCAAACGGTATTACTTCGCCAAGGTGAACGGGCAGCAGCTCCAAACCACGGACCAGAACCTTGGAGAGGAACTTCTGCACGCGACCGGCCAGGAAATCCGCGCGGTCGTCGAGCCGTCGCCGAAGCCGGGCAAGTTTTACGTCAAGAGCTTCGACTACGCGGAGGAGAAAGGCACGGAGAACCAAGTCGAGCGGGAACTCATCACGGATGAGGTGGTCGCCTGAGGGCGGCCACACCCGGATGCCGTATGCCCAACCCCAACCTCAAGCCTAAAAAGGGAAAGCGGCTGCGTGATCAGGGGTTTCGACCGTCCAACTTTCCCCGGCTTGAGCAGTGCATCCATTTTGTGGAACGGGACGCCGCGGCGAGCGATGAAGCGAACCGCGGTCAGCAGCTCCACAGGTGGCTTGAACAGGTCCTGAACGACGAGCTGGATCCCGGCGAAATTCCGGATGCGGAAGCGCGCGAAACCGTGCTTTGGGGGTTGAATGAGATCGCCCGGCGCGGCATCGTGGTTCACGGGGTCGAGGAAGGCGTGGAGATCGCCGGTCCGGATGGAGCCATCCTGACGGCCGGCGTGGTCGACGCCTGGGGTCGTACCGGGACCGAGCTCTGGGGCATCGATTTCAAGACGGGCGATCAGCGCGACTATTCCGCACAGTTTGCCGCCTATGGCCGCGCCCTGATGTCAAAAGCCGGTGAAGGCCGTTGCGTGTGGCTGGAAATCTACCTCGACCTGCGGGTCGCCAACGAGTACAACATTCCGTCCGTTGAGGCCGAAGACCGCGTCGTGCAACTGCACCGGCGTTTTCTCGCTAAACGCCGCGAAGAACCTGTGGCGAACATTTATTGCGACTGGTGCGGTGCGCGCGCCCATTGCCCGGTCTGGCTGAATGATGCTTCAAGGGCGATGGCCGCCTCCCCTTCGGAACCTGTAGCCCCGCAAGAACAGCCGGTCGACCGCCTCGTTTATGAAATCGAGCGGCTGAAGCAGGACCCGGTCAAGCTTGGCCAGTTCTATACGGCCTACCGCCGGCTGGAAAAACTCGTCGAAGACGAATGGCGGCTCAAGGAGGCCATTTTTGATTACCTGGAGCGAGGCGAAGCGGTGCCCGGCTTCCGGCTCCAGCGCAGTCCGGTGCAGGAGACCGTCGAGGTTGAACAGGTGCTCCTGAAATGCGCGGTGCCGATGGGCACCATACGCGCTCGCGAATTTTTGTCGGTCAGCATCCCCAGGTTGCGGCAGGAATGGGCCAGGTGGTCCCGGGAACCCCTTCCGGTGGAGATCAAACAAAGCCCGGTCACATTTCACGTCCGTTCAGAAACCCCGAAAGGCTCCGGCCGGGCAGCCGCAGCGCGGGCAGAGCGGACACGCCGTCACACGGCGGGAAGCCAGAATCATCTGCAGAACACGCAGAAGAACGCAGAAAAGGGAAAACATCCACAGATTACACAGATTGACACAGATTAAGGGCACACGGCGGCAACTATAACGTTGGCACTCGCACCCACCCCCCCATGCTGCCGCTCCGAACTCTTTCCCCTCCTCCCTCTTCCCGCCGTGGTCGCCGTGTTCCGCCGCGGCGCCGTGTGATTCTCCTCCGCTGTGCCCGCCGTGTTCGCCGTGTGAACTCTTACGCTGTGCCCGCCGTGTGACCGAACTCCGAACTCTCTCCTCTTCCCGCCGTGGTCGCCGTGTTCGCCGTGTGACCGTGTGAACTCTTACGCCGTGCCCGCCAACCCCGCTGTGCCCGCCGTGTGACCGTGTGAACTCTTACGTTGTGCCCGCCAACCCCGCTGTGCCCGCCGTGTGACCGTGTGATTCTTTACTCCGTGCTCGCGGTGTGACTAGAGTGTAGGCTCCATGGCTGACCCCTTTGTTCACCTGCATCTGCACACCGAATATTCACTCCTGGACGGCGCGATCCGCATCCCGGATTTGATGAAAAAGGCGGTCGAACTCGGGATGCCGGCCGTCGCCCTCACTGATCATGGCAACATGTTCGGTGCCGTGGAATTTTATCAGGCAGCCACCAAGGCGGGGATCAAGCCCATCATCGGTTGCGAAGTCTACATGGCGCCGGGATCCATGACCGACAGGAGCGCCACTTCGGCCCGCGACGCCGCCTACCATTTCACCTTGCTCGCGAAGGACGCCGACGGGTACCGGAACCTGGTCAAGCTGGTCTCCATGGCGCACCTGGACGGCCACCATTACAAGCCGCGGATCGACAAGGACGCCCTGTCGCGCTACAGCGCCGGGCTCATCGGCATGAGTGCCTGTCTGAAAGGCGAAATCAACGTCGCCATCGTCCAGGGAGACCTCAGAAAAGCCGAAAACGTCGCGGGAGAATTCAGTGACATCTTCGGGCCGGAAAACTTTTTCCTCGAACTTCACGATCACGGCATCGAAGCGCAGCAGACCTGCAATCGGGCCCTGGTCACGCTCTCGAGAAAACTCGGTCTTGGCCTGGTTGCGGCCAACGATGTGCACTTCCTCGAGAAAAGCCATCACGAAGCCCACGACGTCATGATCTGCATCGGCACCGGCGCGATGGTGCACGACGAGCGCCGGATGCATTACTCGACGGAGGTGTATTTCAAGTCGCGCGAGGAAATGGCGGCGCTCTTCGGTGAGATTCCCGAAGCGCTGGGCAACACTTTGCGGATTTCCGAAGCGTGCAACGTCAAACTCGACTTCGGCGTTTCCAAGTACCCTGCCTACCCGCCTCCGGAGGGCAGGACGCGGGAAGAATACCTGCGCGCGCTTTGTTTTGACGGTCTGCGCAAACGTTACGGCGAACGCGCCGAGAACGACGAAGACCTGCGCAAACGCCTCGAATACGAGCTGTCGATCCTGGCGAAGACCGGATTTACCAGCTATTTTCTCATCGTCTGGGATTTTATTCACTTCGCCAAGGAAAACGGCATTCCGGTCGGGCCCGGGCGAGGTTCCGCGGCCGGTTCGCTGGTCGCCTACGCGTTGGAGATCACGGACCTGGACCCGTTGCGGTTCGGCCTCATCTTCGAACGTTTTCTCAATCCCGAACGGGTCAGTCCCCCGGACATCGACGTTGACTTCTGCCAGAACCGGCGCAGCGAGGTCATCGAGTACGTCCGCCAAAAATACGGTACCCGGGCCGTCTCCCAGATCATTACCTTCGGCACCCTTGGCGCCAAAAGCGTGACTCGAGACGTGGGACGCGTCATGGGCCTGAGCTACGGGGATGCCGACCGGATCGCAAAAATGATTCCCAATGAACTCGGGATGACCCTCAAAGGCGCTTACGAGAAAAATCCGGAGTTGAAGCAGGCCATCGCCAATGAACCGGCCACGGAACAACTCTGGAGCTATGCGACCGTGCTGGAAGGCCTCACCCGCAACACCGGCATTCACGCAGCCGGCGTGGTGATCGGGGATCGCCCCCTTGACGAATACATCCCCCTCTGTCGCGGCAACGACGATGAGGTCATTACTCAGTACGCCATGGGCCCGCTCACGGACCTCGGCATGCTGAAAATGGATTTTCTGGGCCTGAAAACCCTGACCGTGATCCAGGACACGGTCAACCTGATCCGGCAAAGCCAACCCGAGTTTTCCCTGGACGCCATTCCCCTGGAGGATGAAGCCACTTTTCAAATTCTTAACCGCGGTGAAACCATCGGCGTGTTCCAACTTGAATCCGGCGGGATGGTGAGCCTGTGCAAGCAGTTCGACGTCAACAGCATCGACGACATCATTGCGCTCATCGCCTTGTACCGGCCGGGGCCGATGGAACTCATCCCCGATTACATCAAGCGTAAAAGAGGGCTGACCAAGATCAAGTATGAGCACTCGTTGCTCCGGGACGTCTGTGCCGACACCTACGGCATCATGATTTACCAGGAGCAGGTGCAGCGGGCCGCCAACGTCCTGGCCGGCTATTCGCTCGGGCAGGCAGACCTTCTTCGCCGCGCGATGGGCAAGAAGGACAAGGAGAAGATGGCCAAGGAACGGGTCAACTTCATCGAAGGCTGCAAACGGGTGAACGGCATCGAAGAAAAAAAGGCCAACGCCATCTTCGACCTGCTCGAGAAATTTGCGGGGTACGGCTTCAACAAAAGCCATAGCGCTGCCTACGGGCTGATCAGTTACCGGACCGCGTACCTCAAAGCCAATTACCCGGTTGAGTTCATGGCGGGCCTCCTCAGTAACGAGGTCAATAACACGGATAAGATCGCCGTGTTCGTCGCCGAGTGCCAGCGGCTCGGCATCCGGATCCTGCCGCCCGACGTGAACCGGAGCCAGCTGAAGTTCGTGCCGGAATCAACCGCGGAACAACGCGGGATCAGGTATGGCCTCGCCGCGATCAAGAACATCGGAGAAGGAGCCATGGAATCGGCGATCCGCGAGCGGACCAGGAACGGCGATTTCAAATCCGTCGAGGATTATTGCGCGCGCCTGGATTCGCGATCGGTCAACCGCAAGATTTTGGAAAATCTGATCCGGGCCGGCGCATTCGATTTTGCCGGCCAGGACCGCGCCGAGCTCTTTGCGCGGATTGATCAGGCCCTCGCGGCGGGTGCGTCCCTGCAGAGAGATAAGGCGAGCGGACAGGTGTCACTCTTCGGCGACTTCGAGCTTGCGCCGTCGCCGAAGGTAACCCGGGAGGTGGTCACCTATAGCCCCTGGACCCTCGCCGAGAAACTCAGTTACGAAAAGGAACTGCTCGGCTTTTACGTGACCGGCCATCCGCTCGATGCATACCGCGACCTGGTCACGGGCGGCAAATACGTCGCCATCAACGACCTTCCCAATCACGAGGACAAGAGCAGCGTGCAGGTCGCAGGCACGATCTCGGCCGTCGAGAAAAAATTTACCAAGAAAGAGGGCAAACCGTTCGCCATCGTTTGCCTCGAGGATTTCAGCGGTCAGGTCGAAGTGATGGTCTGGGGCGAGACTTACGCCAAGGCCGCCCGGCACATCGAGAAAGGCATGATCGTGGCCGTTTCCGCGAAGCTCGACCGGCGGGAGGAAAACGCCCGGCTCGTGGCGAATGACGTCGGCCCAATCACCCGCGGCCAGCAGGTCGCAGCGTTGACCATCGACATCCCGTACGAGAAGGCCAATGAAGCCCGCCTGATGGAACTGCGGCGCTTGATCCAGCAATTTCCCGGCACCCAACCGCTCTTCCTCAGGATTCGCCGCCTGGACGGCCAGGAGCTTCGCCTCAAAGCCGATGCGGGGTTCGCGGTTCGCGACGATGCGTCCCTCCGTGAAAAGCTGGCGGAATTGCTGGCTTGACCTCGCCCTCTGCCCGCAGGGGTGTAACGCTGGGGCGTTGCAAAGCCCGGTTTTCCTATTATTGTCCTCATTCCCTTCTCCCTGGTTATGACCACGTTTAACCGAGAAATGAAGATCTTTTCAGGCCGGGCTCATCCTGAGCTCGCCCGGAAAATTTGCCATGCCGTGGGCGTATCGCTCGGCGATGCCACCGTCAGTTCGTTTCCGGATGGTGAGACAAGAGTCAAAATCAATGAGAATATCCGGGGACGGGACGTTTTCATCGTGCAGCCCACCTGTCCGCCGACCAATCAGAACCTGATGGAGCTGCTTATCCTGATCGACGCGTTCCGCCGGGCGAGCGCGTACCGGATTACGGCCGTCATCCCGTACTTCGGGTACGCGCGGCAGGATCGTAAAGACCAACCCCGGGTTCCGATCACGGCGAAGCTGGTGGCCAACCTTTTGCACGCAGCCGGGGCGCAGCGGATACTTACGCTGGACCTTCACGCCCAGCAGATTCAGGGATTTTTCGATATTCCCGTCGATCACCTCTACGCGGCCCCGGTCCTGATCCGGTACATCCGGCAAAAGCAACTGGAGAATCTGGCCATCGTTTCGCCCGACGTGGGTGGCCTTAAGCTCGCTTCGGCGTACGCCGAGGCGTTGGGTGCGACGCTGGCCATCGTTGGGAAACGCCGGAAAAGCCCCACCGAGACTGAGGCGATGCACGTCATCGGCGATGTCCAGGATAAGAACGTGGTCATGGTTGATGACCTCACGGAAACGGCGGGAACGCTGACCAGCGCGGCGGCCATGCTGAAGAAGCATGGCGCAAAAGATATTTATGCGGGTGTGTCGCACGCGGTGTTGACCGGCATCGCGCACGAGCGCCTGAAGAACTCCCAAATTGTTGAACTCATCACCACCGACAGCACCCCGGTTCAGGTCTCCGATCAATACCGGATCACGGTGCTGTCGATCGCTGAACTGCTGGGAGAAGGGATCCAGCGCATCTACTCGAACGAGTCGGTCAGCTCGCTTTTCAGAATCAACGCTAGCTAGTTAGGGATCAGGATCATCATCACATCATGGCGCAACAAGTAAGATTAACCGTGCAGAAGCGCACCGAGATCGGTCGCAATGCGGTCAAGAAGGTTAAGGCGGCCGGTTTTGTACCGGGCATTTTGTACGGGCCCAGGCAGGAACCGGTTCCCCTGAAACTAAGCAGCCGCGAGCTGAAATCCGCTCTGGCCCACGCCGCCAGCGAGAACATTCTCGTCGAACTGGATTTCCAGGACGGCCAGGGGGAGGGTCCCGCGCTCGCGCTTATTCAGGAAGTGCAGCATCACCCGATTAAACGCGAATTGGTCCACGTCGATTTCCAGGCGGTTTCGGCCACCGAGAAGGTCACGGCCGAAGTGCCGATCGAAGCGGTCGGCGAACCGGTGGGCGTGAAAACCCGGGGCGGCCTGCTTGAGCACACCCTGCGCAGTCTCGAAGTCGAATGTTTACCGAGAGATTTGCCCGCCAGCGTCCGCGTGGACGTTTCCGGCCTCGACATCGGGAGTTCGTTGCACGTCCGGGAGTTGCCTCTGCCGGCCGGCGTAACGGCCGTAACGGATGGGGACCTCACCGTCTTTTCCGTCCTCGAGTCGCGCGTGGAACAAGAGGGCGCTGGTGCCGCCGCTGCGGAAGCGCCTACCGCTCCCGAAGTCATTACCGCCAAGAAGGAAGACGAACCCAAAGAAGGGGCTGGCTCCTAAGGCTGCATGGCCGGGGTGCGACTGGTGGCGGGACTCGGCAATCCGGGACGCGAGTACGATCATACCCGGCATAACGCCGGGTTCATGGTCCTGGATCACCTGGCGCAGCGTCATGGCCTGACCTATTCGTATTCCTCCGGTTGGTCATGCCAATGGTGCCGCTGGGACGACGCGCTGCTCGTCAAACCCCTTACCTACATGAACCGGAGCGGCGATGGTTTAAGCGCGGTCAGCCGGTTTTACAAGGTTGCGTCCGAAGAAATGCTGGTCGTGGTTGACGACGTGGCCCTCCCGTTGGGAAGGCTCCGCCTGCGCGCAGGCGGCAGCGACGGCGGCCACAACGGCTTGCGCTCGATCATCGCGCATTTCGGGGAAAATTTCGCCCGGCTGCGCATCGGGGTGGGCGCGGCCACCAGCGCCGATCAGTTGGTGGACCACGTCCTGGGCCGTTTCCGGCGTGAGGAGCAGGATCAGGTCGCCCGAGCCGTGACGCGGGCAGCCGACGCTGTGGAACACACCTGCACCCATGGGATTACCGCAGCGATGAATGTATTTAACCGAGCAGAAGATAATTGATTACACCATGAAAAAGCGTTATGAATGTCTGATGGCGCTCGACACGCGCGGGCAGGAAGACAGCGTAAAGGATATCGTTGACCGTTTGGAGGGCGAATTCACGAAGGAAGGCGCTCAAGTCGAACAAGTCCAGAAGATGGATAAACGGGCCCTGAGCTATGCGCCCCGCCACCTCGATTCGGCCTATTACGTCAACTTTGTGTTTACCGCCGACTCCGGCCTCGTCATCAAACTGCAGAACAAGTTTAAGCTCGATCCAATCGTATTCCTGCAGCATTATCAGACGCTGCCGGTAAAAGCCCAGAAAACCCCTGCTGAATAGTTAGAATCACTCGTTATGGCCGCCTACTTCAATCGTGTCCTGCTCATGGGGAACCTTACCCGTGACCCCGAAGTTCGTTACACTCCGAAAGGAACGGCCGTGACCGACATCAGTATCGCCATCAACCGCGTGATCGGGGGCGGCGAGGAAGGCGAGCGCCGTGAAGAAGTCACCTTCGTGGACGTCACTCTCTGGGGACGGCAGGCTGAGGTTGCCCAGCAATACCTGACCAAAGGACGGGGCGTCTTCATTGAAGGCCGGCTGCAACTGGATACCTGGGACGACAAGCAGACCGGCCAAAAGCGTTCCAAGCTCAAGGTCGTCGGCGAGAATATGCAAATGCTTCCGGGACGCGGCGCCAATGTACCCGGTGAGGGAGAACAGGGGGATCATCCTGCCGGCGGTGGTAACCCGCCGTCGGCCCCGGCCCGGCGGAGCAGCCCGGCACCGCGCCCGCAACCGGCCCGGGATCCGGACCTCGACGCCGAGCCTGATGACATTCCGTTCTGAAAACGGCAAGCCGGCGGCGCCGCGGGCCTGCGTGCAGCTGGACGGCGGCACAGCACTGAAGAAAAGCAAAACCGATCAGGCCGGCCGGGTCTGGGGCGATTCAGCCGGCTCGCAGAGGAATTCGCTGGCCAGGTAGTCCTCGGCGTGCGTCAGGTCAAACTGGTCAATGAGGTAATAGCGGCTGCGGAAGCCCTCCCGCTTTTCGCCCACCAGCAATGGGTCCAGCAGCACCGAGGCCGGCACCGGCAACAGCGCGCTTTGCCAGCGCTGCTGCTGATCGACCACCAGGTACAAGCGTTCAAACTGCCCCCGCGCCCGCAGCGCCTTGGCCCGGGTGGCCGCCGGCAGCAGCCCTTCAAAGCTG
>JAFBAP010000114.1 GCA_019247695.1 Verrucomicrobiota bacterium
CCGTTACCCGTTACCCGTTACCCGTTACCCGTTACCCGTTACCCGTTACCCGTTACCCGTTACCCGTTACCCGTTACCCGTTACCCGTTACCCGTTACCCGTTACCGAACTCCCGTTCGTAGATCCGGCGATGTGCCGGCGCCCACCACGCAGCTGCCAACGCCAGGGCCGCCAATGCATAGACCTCGCGCCGGCTCACCTTGACCCGTTCAGCGAAGGGTGGCGCTTGCGTGAGCCGGCGCAGGGTGCGGATCCCGATCAAGGCGGGCAACGCACAGGCAAATCGTATCGTCCGCGGCCGGATATGCCCGGTGTAGGTCCATGCAGCCGCCAGCTGATCAAGGGCGCGGCTCAGCCAGCGCCGGTAAACTTCGCCGGCGGCCTCGGGCTCGGTTTTCAGCCGATCGGGCGCGACGGTCACCGGCAGGTAACACCGGCCGTGCTGCAAATCGGCGCCGGCGTCTCGCAGGACATTAATGAGTTGAAGGCCTTTGCCGAAGCGAACACCCAGGCTCACCAACTCCGGCGCGGGTAAATCGCCGTAACGCGGCCATTCCAGCAGGCAAAGCTTTGTCCAGAACTCACCGACGCAACCCGCCACCAGGTAAGTGTACTCGTCGAGCTCATCGTCCTTTTGCAGGGCGTGCACCCGGCCGGGTGTGGTTTCGAACCTGACAAGGTCGAGCGATTGGCCGCGCAGAATCTTTTGCAGAACTTCTTCGACCAGCAACCGGTGCCGCTCCGGCAGTTGGTGAACCGCATCAAGGATTCGAGGCAGATCCTCCAGCAGCACCTTCTCACCGTGCATCCGCTGGTGGCGGGCGCATTCGCGCACCAGCTTGAAAAAGCCGGCATCATTCTGACGAAGCGCACCCGGAAAGAGGCGCAACGCCTCCAGCCTCACGTCGGCCGGCAAGCCTGTGACATCGGCGATGGTGTCGGACGCCCGGGCCAGGAGGTAAGCCGTGGCCATGGTCGGGCGGATACGCCGCGGCAGAAACCGGATGCTGAGGTAGAAAGAGCGCGAAACCGGCTTGAGCCAGCCGAGCAGCTGCTTTTCCAGGGTCGTATCCGGGCCGGCCTTCACCGGATGTCGCGGAGGTCATGCACATCAACCCGGCTCGGATCCGCGTTGCCCAACCCGTAATTGAAAGCCATGCCGACGTACCTTGCATCTTTTGAAGCAGGATCCATTTTTGCCTGTCTTCGCCAGAAATCGATCTGGCGGAGTGCAACCGAGTCGATGGCCACAGGGTCGCGGCCGGCCAGGAGCGTCCCGTATTGGATCGCATAGTTCAGGTCGCCGACGGGGGCGCCGGCGTACTCCGCGACCAACCCGTCCATGATCGTCAAAACCACCTTGGCGCCGATCTGAGGATTGGCATAAAGCTCCGGGATATCCGGGTCACCTCTGCCCGGCGGCTGCACGAACCGGCGCCAGTTGTCGACGTTTTGCACCGTCATGTTGAACAGAGCGCCGGAAAGCCCGCAGCCGAGGTGATCGGCGAAGGCCGGTACATTGATGACCCTGGCCACGACCTTGGTCAGGATCCGGCTGATGTGGCTTTCGTTGCTGAAATTATCAGGGGGCATTTCGTGCGGCTGATCCTGCCCGTGGAGTTCGGCTTTAAGGTTCGGCACCTTGCGTCCGACGAAGAGCAGGTCCCCGTAAATCAACCGGCCGGAAATGGCGGCGGTTACGACTGCCTGGGGATCATAATTGCCCTCCGTCCAGAGCAACCGGTAACCCGCCCCCTTGACGTTGTAACCGGCAGCCTTGAGCAGGCCTTCTTCACGGTCAAACACCACGACGTTCTGCGGTGGTACACCCGCCGCCGCCAGGCCTTCACAGATCGCCGCCACCACTTCAGGATGCGTACTGAAGAGCGGTGCGCCGTTCGCACAGACCTTGATGCCCACGACGTCGTTCGGTTTGACCAGCGACCCCCAGGCCGCTGCGACTGAGCCCTGTCCGGTGACGTTCATCACCAGGGCATCCACCATCCGCCGGACCACCTCGGCATCGGGCTTGAAATCCACGATGGCGTTTCGTTCCTGAATCCGAAAGACGTCCGAGCGCGCCGGAACGTGGGACGGGGTGGCCTGCGGGGCAGCCGGATTGTCCTCCGGGGACGCAGGCGGGCCGGATTGTGCTAGAGTAGAGAGGCAAAATGCGGCCACGCACGCACAGATCGCCAGGACTCTAAACACGCGGTGAGACTCTATCCGATCCGGCCAGAAAGCAACCAGGGAAGTGCGACTGCCGCGGCCGTCCGCCACCTCTACGTTCACATCCCTTTTTGTCTCCAGATCTGCCCCTATTGCAGTTTTTACAAAGAAGCGTCCGACCGGAACAAGACCCAGCCGTTCCTCGACTCGCTCCTCGATGAACTCCGGCTCGCCGGCCAGGAACTGCGCTGTGAAACGATCTTTTTCGGCGGCGGCACTCCTACCGCGCTCTCGATCAAACAGCTCGATTACCTGCTCACCGGTTTGCGCCGCAACCTCGACCTCTCGGCCCTGCGCGAATGGACCTTCGAAATGAATCCGGCCACCGTGTCTCATGATAAAGCGCGGCTGCTGCTCGACCACGGGGTCAACCGGATCAGCATGGGGGTACAGTCGTTTGATCCCGGCCTCCTCAAGACCCTCGGCCGGGTTCACTCGGCGGAGCAGGTTTTACGTTCGTACGAAATTTTGCGTAAAGCCGGCGTTCGTAACGTCAACCTCGACTTCATCTTCGGCGTGCCGGGCCAGACCCCGGACCAATGGCGGGATACCCTGGCCGAAGCGTTGCGGCTCGGACCGGAACACCTCTCGGCATACTGCCTGACCTACGAAGAAGACACCGCCTACTTCGAGAAACTGCAGGCCGGGGAATATTCTCAGGACACGGACCAGGACGCGCGCTTTTACGAAGTGACCATGGAAACGCTCGACCACGCCGGGTATGAGCAGTACGAAATCTCAAACTTTGCCTGTCCCGGCTATGAGTGCGCGCACAACGTCGCGTACTGGTACGGAGAAGATTACCTGGGGTTGGGTCCGAGCGCCTATTCGACGGTGGGTTCACGGCGCTGGCAGAACGTCTGCGACACGGAGAGATACGTCGCCGCGATCCGGTCCGCACAACTGCCCCGCGTCAACGAAGAGCAGCTCGATCCATCCACGAAAACCGCCGAACGGCTCGCGTTCGGCTTGCGCACCAGGTGGGGAGTGCCGGAACGGGAGTTGGCGGGGGTCGTTCAGGAGCTGCCGGCCATGCTTGAGCAAGGGCATCTGGAACGCATCGGGGAACGAATTCGTCTTACGGCGCGAGGGCGTCTCGTGGCGGACAGCATCGCCGAACTTTTGGTATGAATAAATTTGACGTGGTCGTGGTGGGAGCCGGCCCGGCAGGCGCAACCACAGCCGCGTTAACGGCTGCTGCGGGATTGCGCACCCTGATCATCGAACGCGCCCGTTTCCCGCGTCACAAGGTTTGCGGCGACTGCGTGAACCCGGGATGTTGGGAGATTTTTGCGGAGCTCGGCGTCGCCGAACGCGTCGCCAAACTTCCTTTTTCCGCGTTGCGCTGGGTTGATTTCGTACCGATCTCCGGGCGGCGCATCCGGTTCGGGTTGCCGGACCGGCAACACCCGGAAATGGGGTTGTCGCGCCGGCTCCTGGATGCAGTGCTGCTGGAACGAGCCGCCGAATCGGGCGCTGAAATCTGGTTCGGTGAACCCCTGACCAGGGTGAGACCGGGCTGGGAGGTGGGCACCGCTGCCCGGCAGGCTGCCGGCCGATTCCTCGTCGCCGCGGATGGGCGCAACTCAACCGTAGCGCGTCTGCTGCAGGAATTCCCCAAGGTCCGGCCGGAACGGGTAGCGTGGCAGACGCATTTTCCTGCTGCCAGCACGCCGCACGTTGCCCTTGAACTGCACCCCGAAGGTTACCTCGGGATTGCCACGGTCGACCAGGATCAGATGAACGTTTGCGTGGTCAGCCGGCCCCGGTACGCCGCCGCCTTCCGGGCAAGGGCCTCGGCGCGGTTCCGGCTGCAGGAAGATCATCCGTGGTTCTCCATCGCCCCGCTCAGCCGGCTTCCGATTCGCTCGACCCATGAACGGCTCCTTTACGTCGGAGACGCCGGCCGGGTCGTGGAACCGTTCACCGGAGAAGGGATCTTGTACGCCTTGAAGACCGGTTCTCTGGCCGCAAAGGCCATCCTGCGGTCCGTCGACTGCGGCGGCCAGGCGGAAGTCTGGTACGCGCACCGGCAGGAGCAGGTCTACCGGCACCGCCTCTGGATCAACCAGCTTGCCCGGCAGTCAGTGCTGCACCCCCGCCTGGCCAGCGGCGCGCTGGACGCGTTACGGTTGTGGCCCGAACCCCTCCGCCATCTGACCGGAAAAGTGGTCTCCGCTTAAATGCCACAAGCGGAAGAATGCCACAAATGGAGAGCAGCTATCTGTGGCGCTCTCAGCCGCAGCACCACCCGGCAGCAAAAGGGTAACCGCCAGGCCACCCTTGACAGAGGAGGTCGCCGGGGCGCAGACTCCGGTTATGCCCGTTCGGCCTGATGCGCCGCCGCTGACCGTTGAACATTACCGGATGCTGCCCGAGACCGGTCCCCGGTACCAACTGGTCAACGGCGACCTCTACATGAGTCCTGCCCCCAACCGCTACCACCAGGTCATTTCGAGAAACCTTGAATTTATCCTGATGCAATACCTGGAAGCGCAACCGCTCGGCGAACTGTACGATGCGCCGTTCGACGTTTACCTGAGCGACGTCGACGTGTTTCAGCCGGACATCGCCATCGTGCTCAACCGTAACCGGGGCATCCTGACCGCCGCCGGGGCCGAAGGCGCCCCTGATTTCGTGGTGGAAATCCTTTCACCGAAAACCCGGAAACTCGACCTGGAGCAAAAACGCCGGGTCTACGCGCGTGAAGGGGTCACTGAACTCTGGATCATCGATCCGGACCCTCAGACCGTCACGGTGTACCGGTTTGCGGAAGACGCCGAGCATCCGGTGATGGTGAAACGGGCGACCGAAACCCTCGGATCACCGCTCTTGCCTGGGCTGGCCGTTGATCTCAACCGGGTGTTCCGGGAATATCGCGCTTAGCGCGCAATATATAAAACAAAGGAACAGACCGATAACCCGGGGTGAGGTCCCCCTTGATCGGTGTTTCTTTTCTGCGTTGTCTGCGTGTCCTGCGGATCCGACACTTCTCCGTTTGTGGCATTTTCAGGCGCGGCGCCGTTCGCCGAAGATGGCCGTCCCGATGCGTACCATCGTCGCACCCTCTTCCACGGCAACCGGGTAATCATGGCTCATTCCCATCGAGAGGTGCGGCAGCCGGATCCCGGTCCGGCGCTCGATTTCATCACGCAGTTCCCGAAGCCGGATAAAGTGCCGGCGCGAATCCTCGGCTTTCGGAGCTAACGGCGGCACCGTCATAAGGCCCTCGATCTGCAGCCGGCCCAGGTCGAGGATTCGATCTAAATTCTGCAGCAACGCTGCAGGCGCGAATCCGAATTTGGACGCTTCCCCCGCAACATTCACCTGAAGACACACCCGCGGGTGCAGACCTTCCTCCGCACTGATTCTGGACAAATGATGCACTAAATCGATCGAATCGACGCTGTGGATGACCTGAAACAGGGAGAGGACCTGGCGCACTTTATTGCTCTGCAGATGGCCGATAAAGTGCCAACGCAAGCGCGAGGGCAATTCCGGGATCTTGATGCGCGCCTCCTGCACCTTGCTTTCGGCAAAATCGGTCTGCCCGGCGGCCACCGCTTCCCGAATCACTTCCGGCGAGTGCGTTTTACTTACTGCCAACATCAGCACCTCTTCGGGTGCGCGGCCGGCGCGCCGGGCACTCTCGGCGATCCGGGTACGGACTTGTTCCAGGTTTGTGGCGATATCAACGTCCATGGGGTCAATCGAGGAGAAAGGAAAATGGCCGCCGTCCCGGGCAACGCAAAAGATAATCGCGCAAAAAGATAATGCGGATGAGAGACCCTTGATCAAGCCGCGTGGCGCGAAACGAGCCACAAGTGGCTCTTAGCCCCCGTGTGCTGCCCCATGCAAATTGAAACCTTCAAGGTTTTCTGTGATCTGGTTGAGACCGCCAGCTTTTCCAAAGCCGCCGAGCTAAATTCCATAACGCAAAGCGCCGTCAGCCAGCAGATCCGTGGCCTGGAGCAGAAATTCAAAGTGGCCCTGATCGAACGCGGGAAAAAACATTTTCTGGTCACCGCCGAGGGGCGGGTGTTCCTGGAGGCCGGCAAAGAGATTCTGCGTGCGTACGGCAGCCTTGGCGACCGGATCCGGCAGTTGCAGGCGATGGTCGTCGGCGAACTCAAGATCGCCACCGTTCACAGCATCGGCCTGTACCAATTGCCCCGGAACCTGAAGGCGTTTCGAAGTTCCTTTCCCGCCGTGCAGATCGTGGTGGAGTATTTACATTCAAGCCAGGTCTACGACCAAGTGGCCTCGGGCGGAGCCGATCTGGGCTTGGTGGCCTTTCCGAACCGTCGCAAGGGCATGCTGGTCGAGAGTTACTGGAAAGATAAACTCGTGCTGATCTGCCACCCTGGCCATCACCTGGCAAAACAGCAGAGAGTCACCTTGTCGGCCTTGCAGGGTGAACCTTTCATTTCATTCGAAGCAGACAACCCGACGCGCAAAGCCATCAACCGTTTTTTGAAACAAAACCGGGCACGACTCCGTCGCACGATGGAGTGTCACAATCTGGAGACGCTCAAACGGGCGGTCGCGATCGAGAACGGCATTTCGATTGTCCCTTTCGTCACCGTGCGCGAGGAACGCCGGGCCGGCACCCTGGCCACCGTGGAGATTGAGCCGCCGGAAATGTGGCAGCCGATCGGCTTGGTGCAACGCCGGAACCGGATTCCGCCGAGGGTCGTGCAGGCGTTTGTGACGATGCTGAGAAGGAGAAAAATGCTTTGAAAAATGCTTTAAATCGCGCCCGCCGCCGCCCCCGCTCGCCATACCAAGGCGCCCGGGCGTCCGCGCCGTCCTCGATTCAATTCGGATTCGGCGTGGATTCGACCAGGCCCAGCGTCAAACCTGCGCCGAACCCGACGATGGCGGCTTGATAGGCCGTGATCGGGCCAACCGATTCGTCGATCGTGCCTTCGGGCAGATGACGGCGCGAGAACACGATCGGGGTAAGATAATGGCTGATCTCACTCGTATCCGGCAAACTGGACGGATCGACGTAATTGGTCAGGGTGGGCACGAGCGCAGACCCCAGAATCGCCATCGGCCGCAGCGTCGGATAAATTTTTTCAAATGCGGGCTTGGTGTCCAGGTAAGCAAATGCATCGGTTGCCGGCGCAACGGCGCCGGCCGCCGTCTGATAACGCTCTGAGCGATTTATCCCGACCTGATGCACCCGCAAGCGCCGGACGGTCTCCGCGAAACCGGCCGGGCTGCCGGCCAGCACCAGTTGCTGGTCAATGATGCCGAGCGCGAGCGTGACCGGCTGGTCCTTCGTCCCGGTCTCCAACAGGAATACCGGGACCTGTTCGACCGTGGTGGAACGTGCGCAGTTAGCGAAATGGCTTTTCACCACCTTTTCCATGCACGCGCGCACCCGCGGGACATCCCGGAGCCCCACGCTGAAAACCGGCTGGAAGACGTCCGTCACCCGGTCGCGTTCAATCACGATTTCCAGATCGCTGAGCAGCGGGTCAAGCTCGCAGATGTCAACGCCGGCCTTGGTCAGCCCCTCGAAGTACTGGTCAACGGTGGCAGCGACGGCGGAACGCTCCGCAGCGGCATGCACCAGGTTTCGCCAGGCGGACGGCACCAGGTGCGTGCTGGCATAAAACAGCGTGCCCGTGCTCGTAGCCTCAAGCGCCTTTCGGGAAAGGGGCGCCGTGCCGGCGTCGCCGTCGCATGCACCCAGGGTAAAAACCTGGTCCCGAACCTGGGTACCGTCGAGGCTGGTCGTCGCGATCAACGCCCGCCGGGTTTTCGCCTGCGGATCGCACCCGGGCATCACCCGTTCGATCATTTCCGCCACCGGCCCCTGTGCGAACGTCATCACGTCGGGGCCGGCCTGCACCTTGCCCTGACACCGCTGAAACGTCTCGCAGGTCTCCAAGCCGGCCCGCGCCTGCGTTCGCCGCTCAAACGCCGCTTTCACCGCCGCCGGATCCGGGCTGAACAGCAACCAGCTGCCGCAACGGATTCCATACACCGTGGTGATCACGGGGTCCTTCGGCCGCGCCGGCTGGCTGCTTACCGTGTCGGGAGAAAGTTCGGAAAATTCGCCCCCGAAAAAATCCGCGGCGAGCGTGCGAGCGTCCGCCTGCCAACCCCGCAGATTGCTGGCGCAACGCAAACCGATGATCCACTCACGGCGCAGCAGATCGGTGGTGCAAAAAAACCCGGAAGTCGGCTGTAATTTCAGCAGGCGCGTCCAGATTAACTGGTAGCCTTTCGGCAGTGCCTTCCACGGGTACCCGACAAAGCGTCGCACCGACGGTTCTTTAAGGATGTGGCTCACCGCCGTTGCCGGCCACCGCTCGGCCGTGCGCGCCAGATTGGGGCATTCGATGAAGAGCTGAGCCTCAGCGGGTGCCAGACGCACCGCCGGTATCACCGTTTGATCAAGGTGCCAAAGGACCATTCCGGTCACCACACAGACGACCAAGGCACTCCCCACAAGGAACCGCTTCATGAACAAGCGCGTAGCAAAGCGCGTTTGGCGCTTATTGTCCAGCATGCTTTCGCACTACGCAGCCAGAAGCGCGGTTGCCCTAGCCCTTTCCGCGGAGCGCTGCGCCTCCGAAGGCGAAGCCGGCCGGCGGCTGCGGTAGCCCTCGATTGCCCGGGTCCAGAACGGATTCATAAGCTGCCCTGGCGTCCGCCAGATCAGGTCATGAAGACGGGCCACGGTCGGGCCGTCGGCCAGTACGGCGCGTTTCTCACGCGCGCTGAGGGCATCCGGACCTTCGCGGAACAGTTTTGCAGCCAGACCGGCCACATAGTCTTCCACTGCCGGCGCATTACGCACCCGCTTCGGCTGCAAGGATGCATGCACCGCGTTGTAATAAGGATCAAGCAACGCGTGCACCAACCCATCCCCGTCCCGGAGGTTCAGACGATAGTTGTGGATGAGTTCCGGTGCCGGCGCCGTCTCCTCCGGCGTTTGAAAAAACCGGGATAACACCCCCTTGCGGCCGCTTAGCTGCACGACCGGTGCAGCCAGCCAGAGCCCGAGCAGAATCGGCGCCAGCCAGACCGCATAATCATGACCGATCCACCACGCCGCCGGGCCGAACACCGCGGCGGCCGCCGGCAAAGGCCAGTACTCAGCCAGGACGTCGCGCCATCGCGGACCGTTGCCCCCGTCGCGCGTCTGCGTGTGCCACGAGACGGTTTGGCCCGCCAGGTTGCGCAGCACAAAACGGGTGTGAAACCAGACCATTACCGGGACGGTCAGAACGGAAAATAACGTCTCGAGAATCACCCCGGCGGTCACCCGCCATGGGCCCCCGTACGATTTCAGCTCGTGCGGACGTGAGAACAGGTGCAGGAGGCTCAGCAGTTTCGGCCCGAAAAGAAGCGATAACGTCAGGAGAAAAAGCACCAGCGAGGATGCCGGGGCTGCGTTTCCGGCCCGGTGACGCAAGTGATCCAGCGCCGCCTGCAAACCGCCCGCCAGAATGAACAGCAGCAAAAGCGGCGCCGAGGCGTAGGCCAGAATGCCTTGAATCAGATGCAACCGGCTGATACCCCGGACCCCGCGCGCCAGCAGAAACCAGGCGTGTTGCAGGTTCCCCTGGCACCAGCGCCGGTCTCGCTTGACGTATTCCGTCAGGTTCGGAGGCAGGCCCTCGTAGCTTCCGTCAAGGTCGTAGGCAAACCACACTTCCCAGCCATGGGCACGCATCAGCGCCGCCTCCACAAAGTCATGGCTCAGGATCCGGCCTCCGAGCGGTTCCGACCCGGGAAGTTCGGGCAACCCGCAGCAGGTCAGAAAGGGCGCGATGCGGATAATCGCGTTATGCCCCCAGTAATTTCCCGTCTCCTGCTGCCAAAAGTTCAGGCCCGCGGCAAAAATCGGTGAATACACCCGGGCAGCAAACTGCTGCACCCGGCCGAACAGCGTCTCCGCCTTGGCCAACCGCGGCATGGTCTGGATGATACCGGCCCGGGGATTGACCTCCATGAGTCGAACCAAAGAGGCCACCGCTTCACCCGTCATGATGCTGTCGGCATCCAGCACCACCATATACCGGTGCCGGTGCCCCCACCGGCGGCAGAAATCAGCCACGTTGCCGCTCTTGCGATTCACCGGAAGCTTGCGCCGCCGGTAATGGATACGGCCGAAACCGTCTGCTTGCCGGCACAGATCCGTCCACGCCAATTCCTCCATCACCGCCCGCGACGGATCGGTTGAATCGCTCAGGATATAAAACTCGAAGGCCTCCAGTTCCCCGCGCCGGCGAAGCGATTCATACAAGGCTCTCAGGTTTCCAAAGACGGTGGCAGGGTCCTCGTTGAAAACCGGTATAATCACCGCCGTCGACGCCAAAGGGGTCGACGGGTCGAGTGTATTCGTGATTTTCAGGGGTTCATTTCCATCGGCCAGCGCGAGAAAGCCGAGAAACGCCTGCGTGAAACCAAACGCCAGCCCGGCGAACAAAAGGGCAAAAAGAGCGAAACTCAGTGCTCGCAGAGGCGTCCAGCCTTCCGCGGTATAAATGTCCGATAAGAGCCACAAACCCAGCAGGAACAGTCCTGCCGTTACCATCAACACCGCCAGACGCCGGCTGCGTACTTTGTTTTCAAATGCCTGTTCCAGGCTGACGGAACCGGCAAATTGCACAAACCGGGCGGCTTTATTCCCACCCATATTCCCATTCATGTTAGCGAAGGGTCTGACGTAAAAAACCCGGCAAATGTTCAGTTGAACCCGCCCGGCCCGGGATCGCGCAAACCCTCCTCAGGAGGTTTTAAAGGCTGGTGAAGGCGAGAATCGCCAGGGCTGCCAATCCTAAAATCCACGCCAGCACCCGGCTGTTGCCGGCCGGGGCAAAGCGTTCCGCCAGCTGCCTCAGGCGCATACCCCACCCGGTTAACTCGAGAGGTTTGGGCATGATGCTGGCCGGCTGCAACGGGGGGGTGGTTTCAAGCCGGATATCGCGCAGAGCGTCGAGCAGCTCCCCATGGATCGCCCGGCTCCGGAAAAAAGCGCCGTGCGCATCCGCCTCGGTCAGGTACAACCGGAGCCGCTCTTCAGCGGAACGTTCCGCGTCCCCGGTGGCGGGCCTGACCAGGTGGCCGAACAACTCGTCCATGCCGCGCTGGATCTCTTCCAGGGCCAACCGGGTCGCCGGGGTAAACGTCTCCCGGCCTTTGCGCTCAATCGCGCGCCGGAAACCGGAGACCAGCAACAGTTCACGATCCAGGTCCTCCGGCATTCGCAGGGCGTCCAGGTAATCGTTGGCGCGCACCCAGGCTTCCTTCCATTCCGGGGAGGATTCAATTCCCGCACGGAGTGACGCTACATATTCAGGAGGTATAGCCATTTCTCAGAGCAAAAGGTGTCCTGGCGTAAGATAACGCAGCTTACATCCAGCTGCTGCGACGGGTTCGGGTTGTGAATCGTGAAGCTCACCAGCCAGCCGGTTCCGGTCGGCGTGAACTGCACGTCCCTGACCTCTCCCGGGTGGTTAACCACGATATGCGGCCGCAAATCACCCACCGGGATCAACTCGCCCTTCTTCGGCTTGTCGTACTCGACGCTGAACCTCGTCTCGTTCGACTCCGGATTCGGCCGCACGGTCGTCGACGCCACCCGGAACTGGTCCACATCCGGCTCATCTCCGGTCCAACGCAGCTGGTAAGCAAACTCGACCTTGCCGCCGGCTTCCGGCGGATTCCTGAATTCCCAACCCGCCACCTGATTGTCGGTGTATTCGTCTTTGGTAGGAATTTGCAGGAACCGGACAAAGCCCGGCCCGAGATCCGATTTCGACTGGACGATCAGGCTCGGACGCCGGTGGTATTCCGCCTCTCGATCGAGGTAGTCATCGATGTCGCGGTCCCGCTGCAGCATGGCAAACGAAGTCACGTCGGAAAACCGCCGTACCGTCACGTTGGGGGGGTTATCGAGGGGCACCCAGAGTTTCTCCCCCGAAACGGTGTTCATCAGCAAGCCGTCCGAGTCGTGCACCTCCGGCCGGAACTCCCGGCGTTTAAAGTCCGTCTTGTTCATGGAGAACTCGGTCTTGCCGCTAGGTTGATAGTCGGGCTTCAAGGTTGGTTTATTCACCGAGTTTTCACCGAAATAGAACATCGTGGTAAGCGGGGCGATCTCCAGCACCTCAGGCTTTTTCCGAACGAAGACCGTCGCTTTCACGTCGATGACGGTCGTCTCACCGTATTGCACGTCGAACTGGTAACCGCCCGTTACGCTTTGGCTGTCCAGAAGGGCAAAAAATCGGATGCCCTGATCACCCGGGTTCGGTTCCCGCATCCAGAATTCGCGAAAATATGGAAATTCCTCCGGACCGTTGATCCCGTTGTCGACGGCCAGGCCCCGGGTAGATAACCCCCAGTGCAACCCCCTGGCCACCGCGCGAAAGTAGCTGGCACCCAGGAACGAAAGAAACTCATCCTGGATCCCGGGCCGCGAGGACGGCACGTAAACCTTAAACCCGACGAAGGCTTCGTGTCCGCTGAACTGGAGCGGCTTATCGTAATAGAAGTACGCCGGCGAAAACGGGATATCATGGAGGCGATCCTTCTCAATGGCGTGAAACAGAACCAACTGCTTGAAATAGTAGCCCGGATGGAAGAAGCCCAGGCGGTAGGGCGCCGTTTCCCAAACGCTGTGTTCAGGCAGAAAGCGAATCCGCCGGTAAAGATCGTAATCGAGGTTCTGCAGCTCCGGTGACAAGTCCTGCACCTGCGGCGCGAAAGGCCCTTTGGCCAGGTCTTCCGCACGCTTGACGACATCCCGGTAACCGAACACCGCATCTTCGTCCGCCGGCGCCCTGCTCACGACGCCGAACCCGAGCGAAATCACGCAGAGCAGCACCATCCGGATCTTCATAAACGCGTGGAGGATGGCAGCTTCTCCCGCAAGGTCAAATAGAAGCCACTAAGTTCGGAATTCGGGGTTCGGAGTTCGGAGACGTCCTATAACTGGATTCAATCCTTTCGCGGAACACGGGGGGTAGACTAAATCATCCGCAGAACACGCAGAGAACGCAGAAAAGAGAAAACATCCACAGATTACACAGATTGACACAGATTAAAGGGACTTGGCGGCAACTCTAAGCTTGACACTCCCACCCACCCCCCATGCTGCCGCTCCGAACTCCGAACTCCGAACTCCGAACTCCGAACTCCGAACTCCGAACTCCGAACTCCGAACTCCGAACTCCGAACTCTTAACTCCGAACTCCGAATTCCCTCCCCCTCTTTCCGCCGTGTTCGCCGTGGTCCGCCGTGTTCGCCGTGTGAACTCTTACGTTGTGCCCGCCCAACCCGCTGTGCCCGTGGTGTGACCGTGTGAACTCTTACGTCGTGCCCGCCTTTTCGCTGTGCCCGCTGTGTGGCTATGCCGCGAGTGGCGTAAAGCGGCATTCGTAAAGGCCGGATGACGTCTTCTCCTGACGATCAAGGG
>JAFBAP010000115.1 GCA_019247695.1 Verrucomicrobiota bacterium
ACGCAGAAAAGAGAAAACCTCCACAGATTACACAGATTAAGGGGACGGCCCGCGGCGGATATAGCGTCTCTCTTACCCGGCACTCGACACCCGACACTCGGCACCCGATGTCATTTGTGGCATTCTTTGCCGCTCCGAACCCCGAACCCGACCTCCTAACTCTTTCCCCCTCTCCCCGCCGTGTTCGCCGTGGCTCGCCGTGTTCGCCGTGTGAACTCAGTCGTTGTGCCCGCCACACCCGCTGTGCCCGCCGTGTGACCGCGGGCGTGAAGAGCGGTTACTCATACATCGTCTATTTATGTTTTAATTTTTTCTTGCCCCGGGTTCGACGGATGCTATAACACTTTTTAATGTTGATACAGACTCGTATCGCCACCCGCGCCGGCGGCTCCCGGCGTTCCCATACCGGCGCGCAACTCGCGCCCTGCCCTTTTACCCAGCAGGCAGCCCTCGGCGCCTGCGTACTTGCCTTGCTGGTAACCGGATGCGACGAATCCGAGACCGATCTCTCCGGTAACGGATCTTTCGCAACGCCGCCCGGTCCGGGATTAAGCCCGGCCGGGACCTCAATGGCCGGTTCGGATCCGGCCGGTGCAAATACTACCGCCGGCGCCCGCGACCTGGGTGTGCTCGGCGGCGACGCCAATGCAAACCAGCAGGCCTTCCGCGCCCGATTCGGCCTGCACACGCCGACTGCCGATGAACTGGCCGGAATGACTGCCTATCAGGCGCGGCTCACGGTTTATTCTGATGCTGACCCGGATTGGCCGAGTTCGACCGTGGCGCTGCAAAGCTGGCGCGGCGGTGCTGATGAGAACGGCAATCCGCTCGGCGTCGATGGAACCACGGCGGCGGTAGATTTCCGCCGGGTACCGCCGCACTCATTGCTTTACATCCCGGCGACCGATCAATTCGTGGAGGCAATCGACACGGGCGCGACGAATCAGTGGGCACGCGACGACGCTGGCAAAAGTGATTATGGCGCGGACGGCCTGGGACGCATCGACATCCAAAGTTCGGCTCAGGGCCGGAGCTCCGGGCAAGTGGAACGGCAGTTCGAAACCTGGATCGGATCGAGTGATTACGGCCAGGTTTACATCGTGGCCCGGGGCGGCAGCTGGAAAAACTCACATTGACGCCATGAGCTGCCACGGTATCCGCAAGGTGAGGCGGGCGGCGGAGCTTCTGCCGACGTTCTTCAGCGTCATGCTGGTGATTGCTGCGGTTCGTGCGCAAACCCCGGCGATCCCGCGTCAGGACCGGTCGAGCCCGGACCAACGCTATGAATGGAGAGTCGACGTTCACGACCCCGTGCGTTATGAACTGGTTGAAGCCGGCAGTGGGCGCGTTCTCGCGACCGTCAGAGACTATTTCTCCGATCAAGGGCATGCGCTCGCGGTGAGACATGCCCGGGGCGCGGGCGTGTATTGGAACGACCGTTCCACCCTGGTGGCGTTGGACGAGTTCAATTTCCGGCGTGCCGGCCGCCTTTACCTTTTCTGGATACAGAATGGAAAAGCCAGGCCGATCCCGTTTGATGGGCTCATCACTTCGCCGGCCGGCGCGACGGAGGCGCGCTTTTGCGTGCAGCACGGGTGGGAATCTGCGACCCAACTTTCAATTCGATTGGCGGCGCAACTAAGTTCCGGTGAGGTGATCAGCAAGGGTTATCTGATTGACGTGGCCGATCCCATCCATCCGAAGGTACAGGCGCAGCCCTGATTCCGAGCCGCGTGGGCCGAATCCGGGCACAACCCGTCCCAACACAGATCCTGGACCGGTTCAGTTCCTGGAACTTTTCGATGGCACGGCTGCAACCGGCGCAGGCGTGATGGGAATGCTCTCGTGGTCCTCCCCGAAAAGGTAGAGGTGTTCTACTTCCAAGCCGGCCTGAGTGCGGTGGTTTCGATCGGGAGCCGAACCCGGTTTGGACTTGGCCACGAGCATCGCGTTCTCGCCGAGCTCAACATGGACGAACGTTTCGCTGCCCAGGTTTTCAATGATGTTGACGACCCCGGGCAGGGCAACCGTACTCGGGGCAGCGCTGAGATGAACGTGTTCCGGGCGCACGCCCAGCGTCACGGTCTTACCTTCAAGCGGACGGTCGACCTCGCAGGGCAGAGTGATCGCGCCGAAGGCGCTGGAACGGCAACGCAGTTGCGCAGGTTTTTGCGATTCCACCGTCAGCGGCAGCATGTTCATCTGGGGCGACCCGATAAAGCCGGCCACGAACTGGTTTCGCGGCTTTTCGTAGAGTTCCAGCGGCGAGCCGACCTGCTCGATGCGTCCTTCATTCAGGATGACGATGCGATCGGCCATGGTCATCGCTTCGACCTGATCGTGGGTGACGTAGACGGCCGTGTTACGCGTCTCGTAATGCAGGTTTAATAACTCGACGCGCATACGAACCCGCAGCTTGGCGTCCAGGTTCGATAGGGGCTCGTCGAAAAGAAACAGCTTCGGTTCTTTGACGATTGCCCGGCCGATGGCAACGCGCTGGCGTTGCCCCCCGGAGAGTTGTTTCGGCTTCCGTGCGAGCAACTGTTCCAGGTGCAGCAACCGCGCTGCGCGGTCGACCCGTTTTTTTACCTCGTCCCTGGAGAGCGGCTGCAGTTTCAGCCCGAAGGCGATGTTATCGAACACGTTCAGGTGCGGAAACAGCGCGTAATTCTGGAACACCATCGCGACGTTGCGCTTCGAAGGGTGGGCGAAGGTGATATCCTTCCCGTCAAGCTGGATACGGCCGCTGCTGATGCTCTCGAGCCCGGAAATGGAGCGAAGCAAGGTGGTCTTCCCGCAACCGCTCGGCCCGACAAAAACCACAAATTCCTCCTTCTCGATGGCCAGGTTGATGTTTTTCAGGGCATGGAAATCGTCGTAGTATTTCTCGATGTCAGTCAGTTCAAGGTAGGCCATAGCTTGCTGGGGGATTTTGCGGGCAGTACAGGCTTTTAAATCCCATTCTCGGGGTTCGCCCGGCACCTGCGCAATTGATTTTTGCTGATTACGCAAGTCGGGCGAACCATCCGGCGGCCCGGTTACCGGTCGGCTGAAGCGTTTGCGATGAAGTCGTACGGGTATACGAGGGGGTAGTCACTGGCGTCGTCCAACGCCTGCACTTGTTCCGGGGAGAGTTCCCAGCCGGCTGAGCCCAGATTGCCCTCAAGCTGGGCGAGGTTGCGTGCTCCGATGATCGGCGCGGTAACTCCGGGTTTGCGAAGCAGCCAGTTAATCGCAACCTGGGCGGGCGTTTTGCCCACCTGTTTCGAGACGGCATGAAGCGCGTCCAGGACGCGCCAGGTGTATTCGTTGTTGTAGGCACTCCACCGTTCACTCCAACCCTTTTGCTCCGCCGTCTCGATGCGGGAGCCGGGCGGGGGCGCGGACATGCCGCGGTGGAACTTGCCCGACAACCAGCCACCTCGGAGCGGGCTCCAGGGGATGACGCCAAGTCCCTCCTTGAGCGAAATCGGGATCAACTCCCATTCCGTTGTGCGGCACAGGAGGTTGTATTGGGGTTGCAAGCAGACGAACGGCTCCCAGTTGTGTTCCCGGGTCAGGTCAATGGCGCGCTGCAGCTGCCAACCGGTGAAGTTGCTGATGCCGAGGTACCTCACGGCCCCGCGCCGGACCAGTTGGTTCAAGGTTGAAATGGTTTCTTCCAAGGGCGTCTTCGGATCCCAGCAGTGCACCTGGTAAAGGTCGATGTAGTCCGCCTGCAGACGGCGCAGGCTTGCCTCCGCCGAAGCGAGGATATGTTTTCGGCTCAGGCCCGCCTCGTTCGGACGTTCACCCATGGGAAACCGGACCTTTGTGGCCACGATCAGGTCATCCCGGTTCTGCCGTTTCAACCAGCGGCCGACAATTTCCTCGGAGACGCCACGGCTGTAGACGTTGGCGGTATCGATGAAATTGCCCCCGGCTTCCACAAAGCGATCGAGCATCTGGTGACTCTCCGCCTCCGTCGCTTCGTTCTCGCGACCGAATGTCATTGCGCCAAGACAAAGCTCGCTGACCTGCAGGCCAGTCCCTCCGAGATATCGATATTTCATGTTCACAACAAAGCGAGGCGAACCGGTATTTCCAGGGGGGAAGGCCCGGCATGGACGTAATGGCGGGATCCGCTTAGGTTTCAACCTGTGCGTATCGAGCGATGAGGGCGGCCCGTTTTCGATGGCGTTGGGGATGGATCGTGTTGGCCGGGCTTGCCGGGATGCGGTTGGCCCTGGCCCTGGTTGCAACCGATGCGGAGCCGGCGGTGGTCGCGGACCCGGTGGCTGATTATCTGGCGATGAATGTGCCGGACCGGAAGGCGAACGCCGGGCAGTTACTGATCCTCAAAAAGGTTACCGTCGACGTTGATGGCGACGGCCGTCCGGAAGTGTTTGTCGGCACCTGGTACCGCCGGTCCGGGCCCAACACTTGGTTGTGGGCCGGCTATACCCCGGTTTCCGGTGGTTACCGAAGGATCACACCGGCAAACGCGGACGTGCTGATTGACTTCAGAGAAATCTACGTGGGCCCGATCCCGGAATTGCAGCGCGAGGGTATGGCCCAGGGTTACAGCCTGGAGTTGGACAATCAGGACCGGGATCAATCCAACCTGCTGAGCGACGTGACTTACTACTACATCCAGGACGGAAAACTGGTCGAGAAAGGAACCGGCCCGCTGGACCGGGATGATCCCGAACAGCGCAAAAAGTATGATTTCTTTTTCGGGCCGGACCGGCACGTTCGTGACGTGCCCCGGATCGAATCGTTTAGTGCAGGCGAACTCCTCCGGCGCGGTTACGCCTTGCCGCGACCCTGAACGTGCTGCCGGAACGCCTCTGAAATGCGAAAAAACTGCGAAAAACCCGGTACCCGCCCAAGGATGCGGCCGCAGACATCCGCTGAAAGATCCAGTTTCGTTACTAAAGAGACAAGCTATATTAGCGTAAGAAATCAGGGGTATCTTTATGAAATCACTTTTTCTCGCCCTGTTTTTATCCGTGATGGCTCTGAGCAGCGGCGCTCTTGCCCAGCAGATCCAGGAATTCCGGACCACCCCGCGGGTGGTGCCGCAACCTGAACCGCCGCGTGCTGCGATTGAGCAGAATTCAAACTCTGACATCGCACGGAAGTTTATCGCGGCGCCGAACAAGCTGCAGCTGCTTAACCCGCTGGCTCCGCGCCGGTATGGAAGCGGCGAACAAGTCGTTGCGGCTGACCGGCGCGATCGACAGGAGCGGGGCCGCTTCTGGCGGTTGATCTCGTTTCCGTTTTAGGGCGCCTTTGCAGGCGGGTTCGTGAGAGGCTGGGGCAGCGAGCCCCGGCCTTTTTGTTTTTGTGACGGATCAACCTCTATCTTCGACCAGCCTGGGCGGCGACCTTAAGGCCGGCCCAGCATCTCCCCTCACCCGGCGACCGGTCATCGCCGTGTTCTGCCCGACCTTTTTGCGTCCGGAAATGCTGCACGTGTACCGGCAGATTGCCTGCCTTGAACGCACGCAGCCCATCGTCTTCGCTTTCAAACGCGAGTGCGCCAGCCGGTTTCCGTACGAACGGTGCGAAATCCTTCCGCGTTCGGCGTTCCGCTGGTGGCGAAGGATCTGGCAAAAACAGGTTCTCAGGATTCCGCAAACGGCTTTCCCGGGCGAAGTGGCCGCCTTCCGGCGGCGACTCCGGAATCACGGCTGCAGAATGCTCCATATTTATTTCGGTAATAACGCGATCTTTTGGGAACCACTGATCCGGCGAATCGAGCTTCCGGTTGTAGTCTCATTCCACGGCGCCGATACCCAGGTCGATATGCGGTCCCCGGCGGCTCTTGGCCGGCTCCGGCGGGTGTTCGGCGGTGCACGGCTGGTTTTAGCCCGGTCTGAGTCCCTCGTCCAAGCGCTCATCGAACTGGGGTGTCCCCCTGAAAAGCTTCGACTCCAGCGAACCGGCATTCCTTTGGAGTTTTATCCGTTCCAAGCGCGGCCGGCACCGCCGGATGGGCGCTGGCACCTGTTGCAGGCTTGCAGGTTGATAGAAAAAAAGGGACTCGAGACCACGCTGCAAGCGTTCGCGAAGTTTCGGGACGCATGGCCGCAGGCGTTTCTGACGGTGGCCGGCGATGGCGAACTGCGGCCGGCGCTCGTCGAATTGGCGGCCCGCCTCGGGGTGACGAAGTCCGTCCGGTTCACCGGCTTTTTGGCGCCTGACGAACTGCGCCGGCTCTATTACGATGCGCATCTCTTCGTGCACCCAAGCGAGACGGCTCGAGACGGCAACCAGGAAGGCGTGCCAAACAGTTTACTGGAGGCTATGGCGACCGGTTTGCCCGCCGTTGCTACCCGTCACGGTGGCATCCCCGAGGCGATTGAACATCGGGTAAACGGTTTTCTGACGGATGAGCGGTCACCGGGGCAAGTGGCGGAGGGCCTTCTTGAGATTACTCGCGACGACGCGTTCCGTGCCGCCCTGGGGCAAGCCGCGGCCGAGGCCGTTCGCCGGAAATTTGATCTCAAGGTGCAGGCGGCGCGCCTGGAAGGGGCTTACCTGAGCCTGATCCAAGAGGGGTGAATGCCACAAATGAAGAAGTGGCGGGTGGCGGGTAAAGTTCGGCGTTCGGGGCGGCAGCGTACCGGGCGTGGAATTATTCCGCTTGTGCCATTTTAGATCCGCAGCATTTTTTGCCGGTGTTTTTCGTCGAGCCGCTGGTCGATGCGTTCGACTTCCTTGTCCGGCAGGTGGCGCAAACCACCGAGAAGCTGCGCGCCAAGGTATATCTGCGCAGCTTTGACGGCCATCAACATCGCTGACCGAACCGCTTCGACGCTGGGCCCGAAGGTGATGATGCCGTGATTTTCGAGCAGGATCACCCGCGGCCGCCGCTCGGAGCGCGATTGCAGGTCCTGCAAACGCGCCTGAATCTCCTGGGCGAGGACCAGTCCGGGATCCACGTAGGGCACCAGGAGTGAAGCTGGTCCGCAGCACACAATTTCGTCAGGTGTTTGCCGGCATTCCGCGAACGTTTGCGCATGTGAGGTGCAAAGGACCTGGTTGATAGGAATCGGGTGAGTATGCCCCACGAATCGTACGCCCGGCAGCGAGAGAAGGTAAGCGTGGAAGAATGTCTCAACGGACGGTTTCAAGGCCGACGGCCGGACCCGGCTTCCCAATAAGACCTGCTCAACTTCCTCGTCGGACAGCGCGGGTTTCGCGATCGCGTCCAGCAACGGCGCAAACCTGCACTCCGTCAGCTCCAGTTCGGTCAAAGTTCCAAGGGTGCTGCCGCTCGCTTTAACGAGGAAGGTATCCTGCCCGGCGCGACAGGAGACGTTGCCTTCGCCTAGGATGGTAAATTCCTTGTTGCCAAACTCGTGAGCCAATTCGAGCAGCCGAGCTACGTCGGATGCAGACGACGAATCACTCATGGTTTTCTCCGAATGCAGCAGCTTACATTGTCCCGCAAAATGCCACCTTCAAGCCAAGCTCAGCCATCGCCGCCGCCTTCGCAAACATGGCGTGCTGCGCCGATTTGCGGTCTGGTGCGTAAGCGACCTGAATGTGGTTAGATTTATGCCGCGCCATCATCTGGTCGCGGGTAATGCCTTGTAAGACTGCGTGCATGATCGGCCATTGCGGCGAAGTAAGCCGAAGACGTTCCTCGGTTTCGTGCTCCGGAAGTCTGACGACCTCGGCCAGACCGGTGTCGAACGCGAGTTGGCCGTTGATGATGTAAACCCGGCTCCAAACCACCCACCCCGGCTTACTAACACCCTGGCACGTACCTCCGCCGAGACGAAAGTACATCGGCGGTTGGCGGTAGCTGTGCGTGCCCTGATAACCGCCGGTAAAGTGGGCGGGCGGCGCCCCGCCGCTGATGAGGAAAACCCACACATAGGCGTCAAGGTGATCGTCCTGATAACGCCGGCCCCATCGCAGGTCGTGCAGGGTTGTTTCCGGCGGGTACCTGAGCTCGCGCCAGACGCGGTTAGTAATCAATGCATCCAGGCCGGCGCATTCGTCAACCTCGTTGAAATGGGGGAGAGCCTGCCCGGCAAAAAGTTCCTTACCATTCGATTCCGCGCAGGAAGGAGGACGTTCAACGTTGTTGAGCAAACCTTCGACCAGGTCGGAAGCGGGGGTGAGATCCGCCAACCCCTGCTGGTACTGGATCCCGATGGCCGAGCAGCCAAACCTTTCGGCGATCCGCAGCGCGGAAATGTACATCTTGCACTGCTGCAGGACCTGGTTTTCGGTTAGATCGGTTTCTTCATTCGGTCCGAAGTGAAACTTGACCCCGCGATTCAGCAACCATTCGTAGACCGCGCGCGCCTCGCCTTCGGAGACAGATTGCATGTTGGCGTACAGAGACGACTGGCTTAATCGCTCTTTGAACACGCCCAGGGGCTGCAACAGTTCCTCCGGGATGATGGCGTTGTACATCCCCATACAGCCCTCGTCGAAGATCCCCAGGATGGCAGGCGTATGTTTAAGCTGAACGGCAACCCGTTCGCCCAGCCGGCGCGCCGCACCGGGCACCTTCACATCCTTGTATTTGGTCACGTGCGAGGTGTCGTGCTTGATCGTGCCGTCCGCCAGCCACCGGCGCAGGTGTTTGACGAAGAATTTATCTTTAAAATCTTCGCTCCAGAGCGTGCTGTAATCGACGCCGGCCTTTGTGAGCGAGCCGTTCAGGTTGAGCAGACCAACCAAGCCAGGCCAGGTGCCGCTCCAATTGGCAAGCGTCAGAATCGGCCCCTCGTGCGCCGACAAACCGGGCAACAGGTGTTGGCTGTACTGCCAGACCGATTCCGCGACCACCAACGGCACCTGCCTCGGAATCGTCTGGAAAACCTGGATGCCCATTTTCTGGCTATCAATGAAGCCGTGTCGTTTCTGCGGGTCGAACGGATGGCCGCGCCTGACGGTCCACCCTTCTTTTTCGATTGCCTCGGTAAGCGTTTGCTCCATTGCCTCCTGCGTGGGCCAGCATTGCTGGTTTGCAGAAAGACGCAGATCACCGTTAGCCACTAAATAGACGAGGTTCATAGGGGGACGCTAAAATGGGCTTTGCAATGCACGGATCACGGCATAACCGATGAATGCGCCGAACAGGGTCGTTAGCAAAAACGTCACCCCGACAATTGCAAGCACGAAAAACCAGTCGGCACGGCTGGACTTCCCGGCCTGGCCGACATGGCGCTGCAGGATCCGGTAGTTTCGGATATTCGGTTTATACCAGAGTACAAAAAGATCGCCGATGAGCGGAATCATCCCGATCAGGCCGTTGATCGCAATATTCAGCCCCATTCGGACGAGGGCGATTTTCGGCAAACGGTGCTGCAAGCTGCGAAACAAAAGCGCGGCGGAGATCAGGGTGGTGACCTGATCCCCGAGGACCGGGATCAAGCCGATCACCGGTTCGAGGCCGAACCGGATGCGGGTACCGGGAATGCGAAAGATCGTGTCCAGAACGCGGCTAACCAGCCAGATGACCGGGTCAGTCGTCGTCTCGGGGGAGTTCCTGACACGCGAGCCGGTCTTTGGCAGGACCTCAAAGTCCAGGTAGTCAGGTTTTGATTCCTTCGGCACGGCGGCAAAGATGCCCTCCGGCCGGCACCACCGCCGGCCGGAAACGTAAGTCTACCCGGGGATTTCGCGCAGCATTTGGGCGTTAGTCGGAAACTTCCGCAGGAACGAGAGCAACCGCTCAATCGCTTCCGCCGGACGATGCCCGGCCAAGCCGCGCCGGATCATGTTAATCTTATCGAGCTGGTGAGCCGGCAGCAGCAGTTCTTCGCGGCGCGTACCCGACTTGAAGATGTCGATGGCCGGGTAAGTGCGCTGGTCACTGATCTGGCGATCGAGGACCATTTCCATGTTACCCGTGCCTTTGAATTCCTGGAAGATGAGTTCGTCCATCTTCGAACCCGTTTCGATCAGGGCGGTGGCCATGATCGTCAGGGAACCGGCCTCTTCGGTGTTGCGTGCAGCGGCAAACAGTTTGCGGGGAATCTCCATCGCCCGCGAATCCATACCGCCGCTCATGGTTCGGCCGCTGCCGGAGATGGCGTTGTTAAAGGCACGCCCGATTCGGGTCAGCGAATCCATCAGCACAAACACATCCTTGCCCGCTTCAACCAGACGCTTGGCACGCTCGATGGCAAGTTGCGCGATCCGCGTATGGCTTTTGAGGTCGCTGTCATTCGAGCTGGCCATGATGTCGGCTTTAGGCACGGTTCGCCGGATCTCCGTTACTTCCTCCGGACGTTCGTCCACCAGCAGAATAATCAGGTTCATCTCCGGATGGTTTTTGCAAACCGCATCCGCGATGTGCTGCAGCAACGTCGTCTTGCCGGTACGAGGCGGCGCCACGATCAGGCCGCGCTGGCCCTTGCCGATCGGCGTCATCAAATCCATCACCCGTGTGGTGTATCGGTCCGGCACGGTCTCGAGCCGGATACGTTCAATGGGGTTAATGGAGGTTAGTTCCTCGAAAACAGGGAGATTACGATATTTGTCCGGGTCCTCGTTGTTGATGGACACCAGTTTGAAGAGCTGCGGTCCCCGGCTGCCGCGCCGGATCTCACCTTTAATCCACAAACCGTCACGCAGCGCGTGCTTGCGCACCACCTCCGGCGTAACAAAGATGTCCTGCGGCGACTGCATGTAGTTGCGTTTCGGATCCCGCAAAAAGCCGAAGCCTTTACCGGACACTTCGATCAACCCTTCGCCGTAGACCGGTTCAGGCCGCGGCGCCTCCACCACAACGGCCGAGTCGTCTCGATCTTTAACCGGCGCTGGTTCAGCCGGCTCCGCCTCGGCAGCAGGCGCAGGAGAAGTCCTGGGGGAGCGTTCCGGCGACCAAACGCGTACTTCCCCGGTCCGGGCTGGTTCAGCGGGTTCAAAAAGCGGCGCCTCCGTGCGGCGCGATCCCCGGCTGCCGAGTTTACCATCACCCGGGCGGCCGGGCGCCTCCCGGCCTTCGGACGGCCGCTCAGGCGTTTCCCGGCCGGGCGCCTCCAGAGGCAGAGATTCGGTTTCATTCACGGCAACCGCCTGCCCATTCGCTTCGTTGGCAGCCACTTCGGCCACCGGAGCAGGTTTTTTGGTCCGTTTGACGCCGGTCTTTTTGGCTACCGGCTTTTTCGTCGTCTTCGCAGCGGTAACGGAGCGCGTACGTTTAGGCTTTTTAACCTTTTCCGTATCGTCGCTCAATAACGTTGGCTGTTCGTCAAATTCCGCCATAACGTTTTCTATAAAAGCTGTTATTTAACCTTTAACCGGAATGGTTAGATAATTTGGTCAGCAGCTCGTCCGAGATATCGAAGTTGCCGTAAACGTTTTGAACATCATCGTTATCATCCAGAGCGTCATATAGCCGCAGAACCTGAGTCGCTGTCGTCTCATTCGTGATCGCAATGGCGTTGTCGGGAACGAAGGTGAGTTTCTGGGTTTCGATATTGATACCCTGTTTACGAATGGCTTCGCCGACCTGATACAAACGATCATGCGGGGTCGTTACGACATACAGATCTTCGTCTGTGGTAAGGTCTTCGGCTCCCGCGTCCAACACGATTTCTAACAATTGGTCTTCTTGAACGGCGCTGCCCAGCACCGTTAGCTGGCCACGGCGCTTGAACATGTAGGACACCGCCCCGGATGCCGCCAAGTGCCCATGATTCTTGCTGAAGATGCTTCGGATATCCGCGGCGGTCCGGTTTTTGTTGTCGGTGGCCGCTTCGACGATCAGCGCAACCCCTTCGGGACCGTACCCCTCATAGACAAGCTCCTCGACGATTCCGCCGGAAATTTCTCCCGTTCCCTTCTTAATGGCCCGCTCGATCGTGTCGTTCGGCATGTTCTGAGCGCGCGCAGCCAAAACGGCCGAGCGCAACCGCGGATTAAGGTCGGGATCACCGCCCCCCATACGGGCGGATACAAGGATTTCCTTGGCCAGCTTACTGAAAAGCTTGCCGCGTTTGGCATCGAGCGTTCCCTTAAAACGCTTTACTTTTGACCATTTACTATGACCCGCCATAATTTCGGGCAAAGAGACGATAACTGAGTGGTTAAGGTTTAAAAAGCGACGCACTCGCGACCAAGGAGAAGACAGCCCGGAGAACCGCCGATTAGCGCATCACCCAACGATGGCGCAAAGAAACCTCATTTATGCGCGTTTGTCAACCCTCGCAAACGTTTTACGGGCAAAACGCCGGCTCTCAGGCCCGCCATAAAAATATAAAACGCGCGGCGTCTGAAGGCTCATCGACCTGATGCACCGCGCGTTCGGTAACGTAAACCGACCCGGCGGATCCGTATCAGGCAACCAAAACCTTCGACGAAGCCCGTTTCCGGGCCGTTGAACCCAGAATTTTCTTTCGTAACCGCAGGGTTTTAGGGGTCACTTCGACGTACTCGTCCGGGCCGATGTATTCCAGGGCGCGTTCCAAGCTCATCTTCAACGGGGGCGCCAGCTGCACCCCTTTACCTTCCCCCTGGCTGCGCATATTGGTCAGGTGCTTGGTTTTGCAGGGGTTAACGGTCAGGTCATCCGGCCGCGAGTTCTCGCCGACGATCATGCCTTCGTAAATATCCTCCTGCGGCCCGACGAACAAGCGCCCCCGTTCCTGCACGTTGTTCAAGGCGTAAGCCGTGGAGACACCACCCTCCATGGCAACCAGGACGCCGTTGTTGCGGCTGGAAACCTCCCCTTTATAAGGGCCGTACTCCTTGAACAAGTGGCTCATGGAACCAAGGCCACGGGTCAGATTCACCAGGTCCGCTTCAAAACCGATGAGGCCGCGGGTCGGAATCACGGCTTTTACCAGCACGCTCTTGGTCTGGTGATCCATATTGGCGATCTCAGCCCTGCGCCCAGCCAGTGACTGGAGGATGTCACCCAGGTTTTCGTTGGGCACATCGACATACAGTGTTTCGAACGGTTCCAGAAGTTCGCCGTCCTGATCCCGTTTAAAGATGACTTCGGGCCGGGAAACCAGTAGTTCGAACCCCTCGCGCCGCATCTGCTCGACCAGGATGGCAATCTGCATTTCGCCGCGGGCGCTGACCGTAAAGACTCCTGCGACCTCGGTTTCCTGAAATCCCAGCGACACATTGGTCCGGGTTTCGCGTACCAGTCGCTCTTTGAGGTGACGCGCCGTCAGGAACTTTCCTTCCCTCCCTGCCAGGGGTGAATCGTTCACGACGAAGTTCATCTGGATCGTGGGCGGGTCGATGTCGACGAACTCAAGCGCAGGCCGTTCTTCCAGGTCGGTAAGGGTTTCGCCGATCGAAATTTCTTCGAAGCCGGCCAAGCCGATGATGTCGCCGGCCCCGGCGCATTTGATCTCGATGCGCTCAAGGCCCTGGTGCCCAAAAAGGGCGGTCACATTGGCTCGCTCGCGCTGGCCGTCCTTTCGGATCAGCACCACGGAATCCCCCACGCAAACCCGGCCGCTCACGATTCGGCCAAGGGCGATGCGGCCGAGGTAATCGCTGTAATCCAGGTTGGACACGAGCAGCTGAAAATAAGTTTCCGGCACCTTGGGGGGAGGCGGGATGTGTTTCACGATCGCTTCAAACAACGGTTCCAGGTTATCGTTGCTCTCGTGGATTTCCCGCACGGCAAACCCTTCTTTGGCGCTGGCGTAGATCACCGGAAAATCGAGTTGCTCGTCGGTGGCGTTCAATTCCACGAACAAGTCGAAAACCATGTCCAACACCTTGTGCGGCCGGGCGTTCTCCCGATCGATCTTGTTGATCACGACGACCGGTTTGGCGTGATTCTGGAGGGCCTTGCGCAAAACAAATTTTGTCTGCGCCTGCGGCCCATCATGGGCATCGACCACCAGCAGGACGCCGTCGACCATCTTCATTATGCGCTCGACTTCGCCGCCGAAATCAGCGTGGCCCGGGGTATCAACGATGTTGACGTGATAATGCTTGTAGCGGAACGCGGCATTTTTGGCCTTGATCGTGATGCCCTTCTCGCGCTCCAGGTCCATGGAGTCCATGACCCGTTCTTCGACCTTCTGATTGGCGCGGAAGGTCCCCGATTGGCGCAGCAGTTGATCGACCAAGGTCGTCTTCCCGTGATCAACGTGAGCAATGATGGCGATGTTACGGATATGGTCCATAGGCCGGATTGCGGAACCGGGAAGATGGCCGTAGCGCGCGTGATCGTCAACTGAGTGGAGCGGAAAGGGCATAAGGCGGACCGGAAACCGGACGCCCAGCTTTCAACCGCAGGAAATCCGCCGGCCCCGGCAGATGAAGGTGCTCAATAATCTACTACTCAGGCCCGCCGGGGCAATGGCTGAGGTTATGACAGCCGGTCCGGTACCCGCCAGAACCTGGATTCTGCAACCTCGTACACGACGGCCTTGGGCGCACCGTAATCCGACCCGACGTTCACGCCGGGCACACCGTTGACATCCACCGGCCCGGCCGGCCGGTGGGTGTGGCCGCACACGATGCCGCACAGGCGGTGCAGGTGCCGTCGCAGCATCACGCCCATGCCGCGGTTACCCAGGTACGCCCGAAAAAATGCGCGCTCGGGCGGAGGCACCCCCACCGGCAAGGGGGGAATTCCGAGTAACTCCTGGAAGGGCGCCGTGTGCATGACGGCCAGCACGGGTTTCATCCCGGTCTGGATCAGGCGACGCTCAAAGCCCGTCACCTGCGCTGCCGCCACCTCATGCAGGCCGGTCTGGATGGCCGGCATGAGCTGGAAATCGCGCCAGCGCATGGCCGACACCTCGGGACAAGCGCCCCGCAGGTAATCCGCCTCTGAAATCTTCAGGTCGCCGTACGCGAGTCCGGGCACGGCGAAACCGAGGTCATAATGGCCGTAACCGCCGACCAGGTAAAGGTCAGGCAGTTCCAGGTTGCCGCTGTCAAGCAACACCACCTCCGCCTGCCGGGTGGCGGGCAACCAGTGCTCTTCGACCACCTGCTCAAGGCTCGCATAACGTGGCCGCGCCTCGTCATGCATCCAGAAATCATGGTTGCCCAGACAGATCGCCAACCATCCTTGCGAAAAGATGCGGCGTAACGCCAGGAGTGCCTCGGCCGCCTGAGGTGCACTGGCTACGTCCCCCGCAATCACCATGACCTCCGGACGAAGCCGGTCGACCCAGGACGCGAGAACGCTCAGCGTGTGTTCCCGGCTGGCCCGCAACAGGTGCAAGTCGGCCGTAAGCAGGATCTTCAAAAGGCAAGGGATGAGGGCCAGGTCCGCACAACGATGAATCAGATCCGGTGACACCGCCGGCTTGGCCGGGACCGGCTGCGTCAACCTGCCGCAAACGGGCCTCGCGCAACGAAGAAACCCGATCGGTCTACTTCCAGTAGTGCTGCAGGACGACGCTCGCGAGAAGCAGGACAAAGGTCCCGACCGTCCACATTTGCTGCGTGCGCATCTTGTCGATCAGATCAGCTCGCACGTCGGCAATCTGTTGCTGCAACTCGGCCCGCAAGTCCGCCGTTTGTTGCTGCAATTCGGCCCGCAAATCCCCCATTTGCTGCTGCAATTCGGCCCGCAAGTCCGCCATTTCTTGCTTCAATTCAGTTCGCAAGTCCGCCATTTGCTGCTGCAACTCGGCTCGCAAGTCCGCCATTTGCTGCTGCAATTCGGCCCGCAAGTCTGCCATTTCTTGCTTCAGTTCGGCCCGCAAGTCCGCCATTTGCTGCTTCAGCTCGGTTCGCAAATCCGCCATTTCTTGCTTCAATTCAGTTCGCAAGTCCGTCAGGGCCTTCTGCAGGTCGGATGCTCCCGCCGTCAGGCGCGCGTCAAGGTAGTCGCGGGTCACCGGACGCAGCTCGGCTTCGGCCAACTCGGTGGCGCGCACGATGGCGTCGGCCAACTTATGGCCATCGCCCTTACTCAAGGCCTCAACGACTAGGGCGTGCAGTTCATTAACGCCGGCGGTCTTCATGGCGGCTGGTTCAATTAAGATGACAGGAATGTGCGGGACTGCCAAGTGCGCTCTCGAAACTCAAGCTACCCCGGCTCAATGAAAACCGCCGTGGTCCGTGCCGGGATCGTGAACGTGCCCGAACGGGCGTCGAACCCCGATTCCCTGACGACCTGGTCCGCTGCGGAAGCGCGTTGGATCGGGTGAAGTTCGAGTGAAAGCCCCGTGTACTCGGGCATAACCACCACCTTCGGCACCTTATCGGCATTAAAAAACACCACCACGCTGCGCAGATCCGGGTCCAGGTCTGCACCTGTGCGGTCGCTGATCGTCATCACAATCAGTCCGGGCTGCTGGCCGGGCCCGGTATTGCCGAAGGCCACCCGCGCCTTGATTTCATCGCCGGTCGGGAGCCGGAACAGCGGGGTCGATCTCCGGATCCGGAGCAACTCGAGAAAGAATTGGTGCGCGGAGACGATGTCAGCGTAGGCCGGTTTGAGCTCCGGATTCCGGAGGAGCGGGGCTTGCAGGGGCCATTCTGCGCCGTTCTCTTCTTCCGGGGGCAGGCCGACGCCGTAATTGTTTGTCCGGTAAGAAAAATCCAGACGGTTAAACCAGTCGCCCGAATTATAGCTGTTGCGGTCGAACGATTTCGACCGCAACAGCTCGTCGCCGGCATGAAAAAACGGGATGCCCTGAGCCAGGGCGACGGTCGCTAACGCCAGGTTGTTCACCCGGACGCGATCAGCCATCGGCGTGCCGGCGGGTAACTTGTACTGATCGTTATCAAACAAGGTCTGGTTGTCATGCGCCGCGACGTAGTTGATGACGTCGCCGGGCTGAAGCGCGTACCCGGCAGGCCGGCCGCAATATTCAAGCTGCGCACCGGTCACCCGGTTTCCGTCCTTGTCGACCAGAACATAATCTTGCAAGGTGCCGGCCAGCGCCAGCCGGGCAAGGTCAGTCAGGTGCAGAAGAATTATCTGCTGACTCCGGTTCGGCGGCCGTTCCCCGTTGTTGTCGTACCAGAGGCCATTGACGAATCCCTGATTGAGCATTAATCGCTCTCCCCGGTCGAACGGCAGGCCGCCGCGGATCGCGTCGCGGCCGCGGTCGTTGAATGTGCCGATGCCCGTACCGGCCATGTTCGCCTGCGTTGCGTTCAGCCCGAGCGCGTTACGGGCGACCTCGCCGAAATCCCAACCTTCGCCGTAAAGGTAGATTGACGAATCGATTTTCTGCAATGCTTCCCGGATGCGCAGCAGATTTTGCCTGAAATGGAAGCCCATCAGGTCGAACCGGAACCCATCGATCCCGTACTGCCCGGCCCAGGTGCTGAGCGAATCGATCATGAGCTTCTCAAACATGCGATGCTCGGAAGCCGTAGCGGGGCCGCAGGTGTTGGTGTACGGGTCGCCGTCTCCGTCGAGCCGGTGATAATAGCCGGGCACGATGCGATCCAATACGGAGGCCGGATCTTGCCCTGCAGCCGCCGTATGGTTGTAAACCACATCCATCACCACGCGCAGCCCAGCGGCGTGCAAGGCCTGCACCATTTCGCGGAACTCGCGAATGCGCGTGAGCCCGTGGGGCGAAGTGGCGTAACTGCCTTCAGGCACGGTATAGTGGCAGGGGTCGTACCCCCAGTTATAGGCGTCCTGATCCTTGACGGCGGCAACGGCAGCTTGCGGCTGGGTCGAAGCCGGGTCCGGGCATGGCTCGATTTGAGGCCGCTTTTGTTCGGAAGCCGGCTCCGGTACCGAGCTGAAATCGAACGCCGGTAGGAGGTGGAGGTGGGTCAGACCCGCCGCCGCCAAGCTCGCCAGGTGGCGCATGCCGTTTGAGGACGGGTGATTGAACGCGGTGTACTTGCCCCGGTCCTGCTCCGGCACCGTCTCGTCAACGGCTGAAAAGTCGCGCACGTGCAGCTCGTAAAGCACAATGTCGTTGACCGACCGGAGCGGCGGTTTAGGGACGGCTCCCCAGGAAGCCGGCCTGCTCAACGGTGAGTTCAGATCAACCACGAGCGACTTCGTGGAATTGGCCGAAAGGCCCAGCGAATACGGATCGGTCACCCGGTTTGTGACCACCTTACCCTGTTCGCGTGCGAAAACCTCGACCTCATAGAGGTAGTATTTGTGATTGACCCAGGCGGGGTCATTCACCTCCAGGCTCCATAGCCCCCGGCTCCTTGGGGTCAGGCGATAGATCGCTTCCGGCTTCCCGGCCGCCGGCTCGTCGAAAATCAGGAGCCGAACCGACCGGGCAGTCGGCGCCCAGAGGCGAAAAACCACCCCGTTACGGTTCGGCTCGGCCCCCAGCGGTCCGGCGTAATAGAATTCATCGTCCAGAACGCCCGCGACCTGGAGGGACGTGGCGCCGAGCGGTTGTTCAACCTGCGCTTTGACCACGATCAATTGTCCTTTGAGCAGGGAGCAAAGGTCGCCCAAGGCCTCTTCCGGAAGTTTGAGCGCCGTTGCCCCCGCCAATTGCGGGAGCTTTTCGAGCACCGGCACGGGTATACCTTCAGGGGCGACCTGCAGGCCAACCGCTGAGCCACCCTCGACGCCGCCCGAGGCCACGTGGATTCCGCCGTTCGGGGCGTGATACAGGCGGTAATTCCTGCCGGCCTCCGCTCCCGGCCAGACGATCGTGTCACGGGACACCCAGTGAGCCTTTGCCTTTCGCAGGTCTCCGATGCGCTTCGTTTCTGCCGGATCCAATATACAACCTCCCGATGTTCTTAAGCCATCCGGACCTGGACCTAAAGGCTTGGTAGCCGAGGCGGCCTCTCGCGCCCATCATTCCGGCCGGGTCGATCGGCCTAGGCAGGCTACGGGGCGCTTTCATCGCCCGCGTGAGAAAGCGGCGTGGCGATGTCTTCCAGCGATTTACGTTCCGCCGCCACTCCCAGGAATACCTCGGCCAAGGCCCCGACGATCATCAACCCTGCCGCGATCAGGTAACCCATAAACATGGCGTCTTTCGATCCGGATTGAATCAGGTTACCGAAGAAGATGGGCGCAGCGACACCGCCGGCAAGGGTGCCGAAGGCATAAAAGGCCGCGATGGCCAGCCCCCGGATCTCGAGCGGGAAAATTTCGCTCACGGTGAGGTACGCAGGGCTCGCGGCGCAGGGGGCAATAAAGAACACGATGCTCCAGGCGCAGGTTTGGGTCACGGCGCTGAGCGCGCCCACCAGGGTGACTTCCAGCCCGTCAAGGATCCAGGTAACCCCGAGTCCGGCCACGATCAGCCAATGCCACCGGCTGAACGGGAGGCGGTCCAAACGAGAAGCCACGTCGGTTTCCACGGTTTTTTCGTTCGTGCGCGGGCCCATGGTCACTTGGTTTTCGCGTTCCGGAACGAGCCCGGATCTCCGTTCGGGGCGCTCACGCCGGTGCTGTCGCCGGTTCCGGCTGGCAGCGCGGGCAACCAGCACGTGGTTCGTTCACCCATATCCGCTCGCGGGTGTACTCAGGGTTTGGCCCGATGCTAACCAGTTGACTTTCCTCAATTCTTCCTGAAGCTGCGGGGTGCTAGTATCCGTGATCGTTCCGGTATTCAACGAGGAAGAGGCGATACCCGCCGTCTGGGAGGGAGTTCGCGCGGAGCTCTCCAGACTCAGGGTCGAATGGGAGATCATCTTCTTGGATGACGGCAGCACCGACAGTTCGCCGGCGATTCTCGACCGGCTCGCCTCGATTGACGCTCACGTCCGGGTGGTGCATTTCAAACGGAATTTCGGCCAGACCGCAGCCATGATGGCCGGCTTCGACCATGCGGCCGGAGACGTGATCATCCCGGTGGACGGCGATGGCCAGAATGATCCCGCTGACATCGAGAAAATGCTGCGGCTGCTGGACGAAGGGTACGACGTGGTTTCAGGGTGGCGCAAGGACCGGCAGGACAATTACATCCAACGTAACTTGCCCAGCATCCTGGCAAACCAGCTGATCTCCCTGGTATCCGGCGTTAGGCTTCATGATTTTGGCTGTTCGCTGAAGGCTTACAAGCGGCACGTCGTCGAAGGCATCCGGCTTTACGGCGAAATGCATCGTTTCCTGCCGGTCTACGCGTCCTGGCACGGTGCCAAGATCACGGAGGTAATCGTCAATCACCACCCGCGGCGAACCGGCCGGTCCAAGTACGGCCTGGAACGGGTGATCAAGGTCATCCTGGACCTGCTCGTGGTTAAGTTTCTGGATAAAGCCGCTCAGAAACCTATGTACGTCTTTGGCGGCTGCGGGTTGTTCAGCCTGGGACTGAGCCTCTTTACGTTTTGCTACATGGTGTGGTTGAAACTCAGCGAGGGCGTTTCTTTCATCCTGACGCCCCTGCCGCTGATCGCGGTGATGACCTTCATGATCGCCATGATGTGCGTCCTGCTGGGACTTCTGGCCGAGATGATCACCCGCACGTTCTACGAATCGCAGGGCAAATCGGTTTATGCCGTGCGTTCCCGGCGCAACTTTTCTGAACCGCAGGTGCGTTTGGTGGAGGAGGCGGGTACGCCACTCCGGGCCCGGGCCCGTTAAGGCGGTTAAAGGGCAGAGGGCAGGTGTGACATGCCCCTCCCGCCACTCATTCACCCCTGCAAGCCCGGCCTTACCGTCCGCAGCCGCGCGGTTACCCAGCCGTCTCGCGCGCGCGCTTTCCAATGTCGGAGGGCGAAGTTACCTGAAGTAAAGCCGCTGATTTTTGATGTCGATAACGCCGTGCCGGTTAAAGAGGAAATCAGCGCCGATCAAGCCCCCGAACGGGTAGCGTAAATCTTCCGGGCCCTCCGGCAGGGCCGTGACCCCGACGAGCGTGGGCCCGAGCCGGTAAGAACCGATTTGCAGCATAGGCGTCAGGCCTAAACCCACCGGCTTTTCCTTCGAATGGATCCCTCTCGCGTTAACGGTGGTACCCAAAACCGGCACACCGTTCTGCGCTGCCACCTTCGCCGAGATCAACGTGGCAAATCCGCCGGTGTCGACCACGAAACTGTAACGGTTACCGCCCAACACGGTTTCAACCTCGAGCGCACCGGACCGCGCGATCCGGAGGGGCACCGATTTGAAATGCCTGGCGTGCACGTAGCTCAGGAGGTCGCGGGAAGGGTCATCCTGCGTCTGCAGGTAAATCCGCTGGTTGGCGCAATCAATCACGGCACCGTAACGCTGCATGATGTCGAGGCCGATGATGCCGTCCATGGGCACGTAATGACCGGTCTCCCGCAGCCGGCCGCGGAAATCTTTCAAGTCGATCAACGCTACCGGCCCCGACCCGAGATTGGTCGAGCCAACCTCCAACGCATCCACGTGGGCCACCGGTACCACCCGGTTGTTCACCTCGATCTGACGCGGGACCTGGACCTCAGTGCCCTGGTACTGCAGGCCTAAGGCCTTGGCTTTGCTTGAATCGACGATCGTGAGCGCCGCTCCCGTGTCGACTGCAAACCACGCCGGCTTTTCATTAATGCGCACCGGCGCGAACAAGTGATTGCCGGTACTACGGCTGAGGGCAATTCCCGCTCGCGTCTCGCTGGCGCAGGCCGGGCAAACCACCCAAAGAAAAGCGGCGAACCCCAAAAACGCCGTACGGCCGAGCAACAACAGAACCCTTTCCATAACCGCCTTTCTGAGCATGATACGTCTTATGAGGCCAGTACCGTTTCTTTTGCTGTTATGCACGCTCTTTTCGCAAGGAATCACGATTTGCTGGCCAAAAGAGGCACAGGGCTGGGGCAGCGTTTGGGAACAGCGCATGACCATCGGCCAGGCTGCCCTGGACGACGCTTACAAACTGGCTGCTCAAGGCAAAGTCAATGAGGCGCTCGAAATGATCGACCGCATCATCGCCAATTATCCTAAAAACTGGCGCGCGCACTTTTTAAGGGCAGCCGTGCTGGTGCTGGCGCAACGACGCGACGACGCACTGCGTGAGATGGACGAAAGCATCCGGCTGGCCCAGCACAGCAACGTGTCCCCGGCGCTATTGTCCGAACTTTACCAGAGCAAAGGCCGCAGTTGCATTGACTACGGGCGTTACCGGGATGCCAAGCGCGCCCTGGAGACGGCAGTCCATTTGCAGCCCAACGATCCCACCACTCTCAATGACTTGGCGTGGATGTTTGCGACGGCCCAAAATCAACAGGTCCGCGACGGCCGTCGCGCGGTGAACCTCGCCACCAAAGCCTGCCGGCTGAGCGGATGGACGAATGCTTTTTCCATCGACACGCTGGCAGCTGCCTACGCGGAGAGCGGCCGCTTCGACCAGGCGGTTCGCTACGAACAACTCGCCATCCAGAACTTGCGCCCGGAAGATCAGAAAACGCAGCTCGCCGGGATGCAGAACCGTTTGCGGCTCTACGCGTCCGGCCAGCCGTATCGAGGCCAGTAAAATGCCACAAATGAAGCGAGTGTCGAGTGTCGGGTCAAAGAGACGCTATGCCCATCGTGTAACCGTGTGCCCCTGATTTGTGTAATCTGTGGATGGATCCCTTTCTGCGTTGTCTGCGTGTTCTGCGGATCATTCCTTTGCTGTGGTCCGTGAGGTGGCGGTGAGTGCCGGGCATTGAAACGGCATGGCTGACCGTCTCCAATTTCCTCAATTAAATCGGTGTTAATCTGTGTAATCTGTGGACATGGACATCATTCGATTTCCAGCCCGAACGGCATCAAGGCATAAGCGCCCTGCGGGTCATTCAGACTTTCCAACCGCGAGAATTCCCTGCTGAAACGCACCAGTTCCCGGTGAAAGGGATCCAACCTGGACACTATCGGGCGCTCGTTCCCGCTTAACCACTCCTGAACTTTGGTGCTCAGATCCTGCCGGGCCGGAAATTCGGTTACCACCGGACGAACTCCCAACCGGGTTTGGTTCCCCAAGTAGCTTACCGCCTCCGTCAGACCTCCGAGCTCGTCCACCAGGTGCAGACGAACCGCCTCCAAACCGGCCCAGACCCGGCCCTGCGCGATCTCGTTTACCTGGTCCACAGGCAATTTTCGGCTGTTTGCGACGATCTGCAGGAATTCCTGGTAATCCTTGTCGACCGCCTTTTGCAGAATCGCGAGTTCCGCATCGGTCTTGGGCTGCATCGGCGACAGGATTGAAGCGTACGGCGCGGTTTGTACCGTGTCGAACGAAACGCCGTTATCGCTTGCAAGCTTTTGGAAATTCAGGAACAACCCGAACACGCCGATGCTGCCGGTGATGGTACTCGGCTCGGCGAAAATGCGGGCGCCAACGGTAGAAATATAGTAACCGCCGGAAGCGGCCACGGATCCGAACGAGATCGCGACCGGTTTCACCCCGGCGGCCTGTTCCAGTTCGTGACGGATCACGCCTGACCCGGAAACGCTGCCTCCCGGGCTGTTCACCCGCAGCACAATGCCCTTCACGTTCGGATCGAGCCGGAACCTGCGAATGGCGCGGGCATAACGGTCACCCCCGACGTTGTCCGGGTTACCTTCGCCATCCACAATATCTCCCTCGGCGTAAACCACGGCAATCGTGGCGCTGCCATCGTCGGGCCGGCCAGCCCTTTCAAACGACTCAACGTAATCGCTGACGGTAACCTGGCGAAACGTGCCGGCCTTCTTATTTTTGCTGGTACCGTACTGCTGCCGGAGCTGATCGATCACCCTGCTCAGGGGCGTAAGGTCCGTCACCAGCCGGCGCTGAAGGGCCGCATCGGCATCAATCAAGCCCAGCTGGGAAACAATTTGCTGGACGGCGCCTTGCGGCAAACCGCGCGATTGTTCGATGGCGGACGTGATCTCACCCCAGAGATCATCGAGCAGCTTCTGGGTTTGTTCGCGATCCTCCGGGCTCGCCTTATCGAGAATGAACGGCTCGACGAACGACTTGTATTTGCCCACCCGGGTCACCTGGACCCCGACGCCGAACTTCTTAAGCAAACCCGGGAAATAAACCCGCTGGCTCGCCAATCCGCTCATGACGAGGGTGCTGTCCGGGTCCATAAAGATCCTGTCCGCAACGGAGTCAAGGTAGTAAGCCCTCGTCGTCGGGTAATAAGCAAAGGCGTAAACCGGCTTCTTCGATTCTTTAAAGCGCTGTAAGGCCAGGCGGATCTCACGAAGGGTACCGTAGCCGGAGGCGTACCGTACCGGCACGATCGTGCCCGTCAGGAAAATGCCGGCGATCCGGTTATCGGTTGCCGCATGTTCAATACCCCCCAGGATCTCGCGCAGGGTGACCCTCTGTTCGCCTCCACCTTCCAGCCCCGCAACGACCTGCGATGCGTCAAAACGGGCCGGCGCGTCCGTGATGGGAATGGAAAGGTCTAATACAAGCCACGAGTTCTCAGGCAATTCCGCCGCCTTCTGACCGGCCTTTTGAAGGGCGCCGAGCCCGAGGAACAGCAACCCCACAACGCTCGCCAGGAAGATGAGAATCGCGAAGAAGGCGCCAAAGAACGAACCGAAGAACGATTTCATGTGCGTTTGGTTGGTTTACGGATTTCTTGCCGGAACCGGTTGCGTTTGTATCGCGCGGCTTTCGTTCAGGCCGGCGACGGCGAGTGCGTTGGGTTGTAACTCCTTGGAGCGCCGGTAGGCGGCAATGGCCTCCGGCCACCGGTGCTCGAGTTGGAAGCGCAGCCCGTAATACGCATAGGTCTGGGCCAGGTAAGGGCTCCACTCGAACGCGGTTTGAAACAGCTGGTCTGAACGCCGGAAGTCGCCTCGTTGCGCGTAGGCCAGGGCGGCTTTGACCAGCAAGCGGTCATCCATGGGAAAAAGTTTCAGGCCGGACTCGAATGCCTGGGTGGCCGCGTCGAGCAGGGCGGCCTGGGCTTGCCCATCAAAATCACTGCTTAGCTGGCGACGCGATTCGGCCAGGTAATACCAAAGGTCCGGATCGGTGGGTTCGGTGTCCAGGCCCTTCTTGGCGTGCAGGATAGCCAGGGGGTACTGCTCCTTGCGGAGGGCTTGGCGCGCTTGTTCGGCTTCAGCCGCGGCCGGCAAACGGCCCGGCAACAGGATAAGCAGCGGCAGGCTTGCGAGGACGGGCAGGAACCTGGTCGCAGGATATAACCAGCCCTGGGTTTGGCCGGCTCCCCGCGCGAACGCAACGCCGGGGTTAGCCAGAATCCCAAACAGGAAGGCGACGACGAGCGTATTGCCGGGAATCTGCAGGTTGAAATCGAAGATGGAGTGCACCGCCAGTGCGACGATGGCGAAAATGGCTCCAGCCACCAGCGCCAGCGACAGTGAGAAGGTCCGCTTGCGCGCGGTCAGGTTCGTTTCCATTTCGCCGAGGAAAGAAATTGCGGCCCAGAGATGGACGCAAAGAAAAAAGGCGAAGAGCACGGCCCCGGCCACGCCGAATTCGGCCAGGAGCTGCAGATAGTCGTTATGCACGTACACCGGGTCGGTCTGAGTCGACGGATCCCGAAACTTCCGGCCGTAGATATAGTAAGTGCCGGCACCGGTGCCGGTCCAGGGCTGGAGCTGAAACTCTCGCACGGCGGCTTGCCATAATTCGAGCCGGACGTCACCGGAATCGGCGATGGCGCCGAAACGCTGCGTCAGGAGGGCGCTGTGGCCGGTAAACCACGCGGTGGCGATGGTCGCACTCAACAGGAGCAGTGCTCCTGCTCCCAGCATCACCCACCCCCCTTTCGGAGCTTGCCGGAGCAAGTGATAGGCGACGAAGCAGCCGAGGGCCAGGCCGCTCACCCCGATGCTCAGGTAACCGCCGCGGCTTCCGGAGATCAACAGGCCTGCCAGGGATACCGCGGCACCGTACAGCAGAAGGATCCGCACCCAGGCGTTGATCCGGCCAAGTACGGCTACCGCGATGGCCATCGTCGCCACGCATTCCAGCAACCCCGCCAGGTGATTCGGGTTCACGTAGAACCCGCTTGCCCTCGTGCCGTAGTCGTCGACGCGCTCATAACCGAACGGCAGAAAACGGTGGTCCTTGATGAACTGGACCAGGCCGACCCCGACGTGCCCCAGCGCCAGAAGCAACGATCCACTCAGAAAGAGGAGCCGCTGCCGGGGTGCCGTACAAAACAGCGCCGCCAGCGAGTAAACCACCAGCGCCGCGAGAATCAGGAAGAGATCGGTCCGGGCAAGGTATTCCAGGGGTGAGGTCAGGGTTCTGGCCAGCAGGTAACCGCCGAAGGCCACGGTTGCCACCAGGCAAAGGCCGTTGGCCCGGGCTGGCCCACGCCTCAACCCCAGGCTGACCAGCCCGGTGCCGGCCAGCACCAGGTAACCTGGAAATGCAAAAATCGGCCGGGTGCCACCGATGCGCAGCTGGATCCAGGCAATTGCCGCGAAAACGCCCACGACCAGAACACCGGCGCCGAGTCCGAGCCCGGCAAACGATCCGCGGCTTGTCCGGGTTGAAACGGGTTCACTCACCGTGGCACCTCCCCTTTCCCCTCGAAAAGGCCGCGCCAATGCTCAAGGCGTTCCTTGATCCGGCGTTCCATTCCATGATCGCTCGGCACGTAGTACACCCGGCCCTCGGGCAGATACGCCTGGGGGACATAACTTTCCGGGTAATCGTGGGCGTACAGGTAACCTTCACCGCCGCCTAACCGCTTCGAGCCCTCACCCCGCAGATACGGCGGGATAGCCAGAACCCGGCCTTTTTCAAGATCCTCAAGCGCCTTTCCCAGGCCGGCGTACGCCCGGTTGCTCTTCGGAGCCGTCGCCACGTAAACCGTCGCATGCGCGAGCGGGATACGGGCCTCCGGCATCCCGATGAATTCGACGGCTTGCTGCGCGGCCACGGCCACCACCAGCGCGTTGGAATCGGCCAGCCCGACGTCCTCACTGGCCGCAATGACGATCCGGCGCGCGATGAACCGGATATCCTCCCCACCGTAAAGCATTTTCGCCAGCCAATAAAGCGCGGCATCCGGGTCGGACCCGCGCATGCTTTTGATGAAGGCGCTGATCGTATCGTAGTGCTCGCCCTCGTCGGCATCGTAGAGAACGGCCTTTTTCTGGATACTCTCTTCGGCGGCCTCTTTTGTCAGTTGAATGAAGCCGCCGGCATCCGGGCTGGTCGTCAGCACAGCCAGCTCGAGCGCGTTCAGACAACGGCGGGCATCCCCTTCGCTCGCCTCGGCCAGAAACGAGAGCGCGGCGGGGTCGGCCCGGACCGGGTAGCGGCCCAGGCCGCGTTCCGGGTCAAGCAGGGCTCGCTCCGCCAGGAGCACAAGGTCCGCCCGGCTCAACGGCTCGAGCTGGAAAATCTGCGACCGCGACACGAGCGGACTGTTCACGTAATAAAACGGGTTGTGCGTCGTAGCTCCAACCAGCCGGATGACACCGGACTCGACGTCGGGCAAAAGCACGTCCTGTTGCGCCTTGTTGAACCGGTGCAATTCGTCAATAAACAACACGGTTCGAACCTGTTTGTTACGCAGCCGGGCGGCACCGGCCGCGATCACGCGCCGCATCTCAGCCGTCGACCCCTCTACGCCGCTCAACTGTTCAAAGTGCGCCCGGGTGGTGGCGGCAATGATTTGCGCCAGACTCGTTTTCCCGACGCCGGGCGGCCCGTAGAGCAGCACCGACGAAAACCGGTCGGCCTCAATGGCGCGCCGGAGCAACTTGCCGGGTCCCAGGAGATGCTGCTGGCCGACGAATTCCGCAAGCGTCCGCGGGCGCATCCGCGCCGCCAGCGGCGCGCTGGCTGAGACGGAGGAAGGCTCCGCGGCGGCCCCGAACAAATCATCCATCGCCCCATGATCCATGATCGCTGATGGATCGGCAATGGCCAATGAGCGTTCGACATTTAGTGTTCGCGACGATCGCGGCTAATGGGACGCCGCACATGATTCGTGGCGTCCGGTGGCGAGCCGATCGCGCGCTCGTCGATGACAAACCCCTCAGGTTGCGGTTCATTGGCCCTTTACCTCACTACCGATGAAAACCATCTTGGTCCCGGTCGATTTTTCGGACGTCACTCTGCGGGTTGTAAAAGCGGCGGCGCACCTGGCCAAACCGTTCGGAAGCAGGGTTGTGCTGATGCACGTTTCCGAAGGTTATTCCCAGAGGTTCGCGTTCGGGACCGGTCGCGAGGACGCGCCGCCGGAAGTCGTCGAAACCGAAGCCGGCGAGTCCGCCGCCCGCCGGCGCCTGGGCGAATTGCAGGATCTGGTGCTCTCCGCCGGTCTGGAATCCACCAGCATCGAGCTCACTGGGCCGCCGGTTGAACAAATCATGACCCAGGCGGAGACCACCCGCGTTGACCTGATCGTGCTGGGCACGCACGGGCGCAGCCCGCTGTATCACCTTTTTACCGGCGGCGTTCTCGACGGCATTCTGCGGCGCGCCCGCTGCCCGGTCCTCGTCGTGCCTCTGGCCGGAGCTGAATCTTCAAGCCCCCAGGCATGAAATCCGGCCTGCGTCCCGGGCTGGCCGTACTCAATCCGGGCGGGCGCGACCCGGATCAATCTTACCAGGCAGGGCCCGGTCTGCCCGATCCATCGGTTCATGCTCCCGTTAATTATCACGCTTATGCGGCCTGTACCGGGGGCGGCTTTTACCGGACGTCACGCCGGGCGGCGGCGCATCGCAATGTGCTCCTATTGTTGCGGGATGATCTCAAGGCGGCGCAGAACGCATTCCGGCTGCTCAAAGCTTCCGGCTGTTTTGTGGCGATCGCGTTCAAGGAAGCCGGCACGCACCAGGTTGCCGTCCAGCTCAGGCGCGCCTCCGCTGTAACCCGGTTCCGCGCACTTGCAGCCGAAGCCGACCTGTGTCTCGCCAGCACGCCGGAACTGGCGACCCTCTACCAGGTCGTCTCCCGCCGCGTGGCGGAAGTGCCCACGCCGTACCCGGTTGACCTCCCGAAATGGGACTTCGCCCGGCCCCTCGATCAGAGACAAGGCGTCTTCATCGGAACCCGTGAGTTCGATGTACCGACCCGGAATCATTTGCTGGTCCTCCTGGCTGCAAAATCCCTGGCAACTCCCCTGACGGTGATCGCCCGCGCCAGGGATGCAGCGAACCTGTCGGCGACTGGGCTCGCCCCGGAGCAAATCCGTGTGCTGCCTCCCCTACCCTACCCGGTTTATCTCGAGCGGATGGCCGCTCATCGCCTGGTGCTGCAGTTCGACCACAGCACCGTTCCCGGCCAGGTGGCCGGAGACGCCTTGCTGTGCGGGCTGCCTACCGTCGGCGGAAATGGTGCGACGGAAAGGATCATCCTGCCCGAACTGAACGGTTACGGGCGCGACTTTCCCACCTTGCTGGAACGCGCCCGCCGGTTGCTGCATGAAAGCGATTTCTATCAGCTGCAAGTGCGTAAGATGCAGGAACTGGCCGCCGCGCGGCTAAGTTTTCAGGCGGCTCGTACCCGGCTGGCGCACTGTTTTCCAGGTGTCTGCGGGTAGACGCGGACAAATGGTCGTAAACCGGGGCATGGACCGGGCAACCAAGCTTTGTGGCATTTTCTGATTCTACATTTGTGGCATTTTTCCATCTCAGCTACCTTTAGTGACCGTGAGCTCAGCCCGGCGGCATGATCATCCTCACCCCTCCTTCAGGCTGGACCAGATCCTGGCCCGGCTCCGGTCCGCAGGCATGCGGATCACAAAAAGCCGGCAACAGATCCTGATTACGTTGCTCAACGCCAAGCGTCCCCTTTCGTTGCACGAAATTCAGGATGGAGCCGCCGCGGGTTCAGAGGCACCGGATTTCACCACCGTTTTTCGGGTCATGAATGCGCTCGAAAAAATTCAGCTGGTTCAGAAGGTTCACCTGAACCGGACAAGCCGGTATTATGAACTGGTTAATCCGGAAGAACACCACGACCACATCATTTGCACCGAGTGCGGACGCGTGACCTTAATGGTGGAATCATGCCCGGTGCAGGAGTACCAACGCACCATCGAGCGCCGATACGGGTACGCCGACCTCAAGCATTCGCTCGAGTTTTTCGGCAAATGCCCGCGGTGCAAGTGACGGCGGGTAAGGCGTTACCGGTTAGAGCCGCACCTCGATGCCGTGGGCGCGCAGGAACTCTTTCGCCTGGAGAACCGTAAACTCGCCGAAATGGAAGATGCTCGCCGCAAGCACGGCATCCGCCTTTCCTTCCTGCAGAACCGCCAGAAAATGCTCCAGCTTGCCGGCTCCGCCGCTGGCGATCACCGGGATGCCGACCGCCGTACTCACCGCCGCGTTCAGGGCCACATCGAACCCGTCTTTGGTGCCGTCGGCATCCATACTGGTCAGCAAAATTTCTCCCGCACCAAGCCGTTCGACCCGCCTGGCCCATGCAACGGCATCCAGCTCGGTCGGTTTACGGCCCCCGTGCGTGTAGACGGTCCATCGCCCCGAACCGGTTTGTTTCGCGTCGATCGCGACGACGATGCATTGAACCCCGAAAGTGTCCGAGCAACGGGAGATCAGCTCGGGGTCGAACACCGCGGCGGTGTTGATGCTGACTTTATCCGCCCCGGCCAGGAGCATGTCCCGGACATCGGCCACTTCACGAATACCGCCGCCGACGGTTAACGGCATGAAGCATTGCTCGGCCGTTCGCTCGACGACGTCAATCATCGTCCGGCGATTATCCGACGAGGCGGTGATGTCCAGGAAGACGAGTTCGTCTGCCCCTTGCCGGTTGTATTCCATCGCGCACTCAACCGGGTCACCCGCATCGCGCAGTTGCAAAAACTTCGTTCCTTTAACCACGCGGCCGGCAGTAACGTCGAGGCAGGGAATGATTCGTTTGGTGTGCATCAGGAAAACCGGTGGCCCGATCGGTCACCCGCGAAAACTTGCCCGGCTCAGTCCGGAACGCAACCAAGTCACACCACGATCACAGCGGAGAAGACTCACACGGCGCCACGGCGGAACACGGCGACCACGGCGAAAAGAGAGGAACCATCCGCAGAACACGCAGAAGAACGCAGAAAAGAGGAAACATCCACAGATTACACAGATTGACACAGATTAAGCGGACTTGGCGGCAGCTCCAAGGTTGACACTCGCGCCTAACCCCCATGTTGCCGCTCCGAACTCCGAACTCTTCCTCTTCCGCCGTGGTCGCCGTGGCTCGCCGTGTTCGCCGTGTGAACTCTTACGTCGTGCCCGCCCTCCTCGCTGCGGCCGCCGTGTGCCCTTAATCTGCGTAATCCGTGTAATCTGTGGATGTTTTCTCTTTTCTGCGTTCTCTGCGTGTTCTGCGGATGATTTCTGTCTTCCCGCCCGGTGAGCGTGACCTTCGGGGGGGCCTCACCCGTCAGCCGTCCCGGGCACCGTCCAGAAACGCTGATCGGCATCGAAGTACCCGTGACAACCGGTCCGCAACCATGGGTCGCCAGGACTTTCGATAAAGAGGCGGCCCGAGTCAGTGCCGCCCTCCAATGTACAAGGTGTGGGCAGGTAACCGGCGCGCACGATCAGTTCGCCGATGGGCGGGGCATGGCCCGGAGTGCCGGCGGGTGTACCCCGTCCGGGCGCCGGCAGGGTACGGGCTTCGACGCGGTCAAAGAAGTTGCCGACGCAGCACGCGTGATCGGTTGCCATGGCCGGATCCAACGGGATAGTGGCGACCGGCACCACGTCCCCGAACAGCACCTCAACGGTGGCTTGGGAGCTGTGCTCGGCCAGGAAGCGCCGTTGCGCATCCTCTAAAGGGGCCTCGAGCACGAAGATGCGGTGTAACGGCGAAGATTTCTTACGGAGAAGGTAGACCAGGTCGGTGACCAGCGCCGTGGTCCGGGTCGGTTTGAATTTCTCGAGTTGCCGCTGCAGTTGGAGGCGGTTGAGCAAGCCGAACCCGATAGGAATCAAGCTGGCCAGGCCGGCCCGCAAATTGGCCAGCAGATGCAGGGGCGTGCTGCATAAGTCGATGTCGCCCGCTTTGAGGCGCAATGCTGAAAGGAGGAATCCGAGGGTGCTCCCGAGCTGCTCCTGCGTCCAGCGCCACACCATCGTCCGGCCGGACCGGTCGTGCGTCAACAGCAGCAGGGCCGGTGCCTCGTCGGGCACGTCTTCGACCGCGCCGATGTGGCCGATCCTGAGCCAGTGGCCTCGGGAAACAGTTGATTCGGGGTAAATCTTTTTTGACACGTGGCGCAGACCCGCCGCCAATTGCGGATTTGCCGCCTGCAGCAATGACAGTACGCAAGCGGCCGGACGCGCTTCGCGAATCCACGCCAGGATCTGCCGCAGGTTGCACCCGGGGGCGTGCACCACCGGCACGGCGCCGATCTGCAGGGCCGCAAGAAAATGCACGTAAAACTCCTGGCTCGGCTCCAGCAACAGAAGAAACAGGTCCCCACGACGAACTTTCTCCTCGCGAAGCCGGATCGAGGTCGTGTCCACCGACCGGTTCAGCGCAGCATAGCTAAGGACGCGATCCCCCAGCAGCGTGTGGTCGATCAGTGCAGGAACGCCGGGCTGCAGGTCGACTCTTTCCCGAAACGCTTGGACAAAGTTCATACCAGATCCACGGGCGCGCTTCTTAACCGCACCCCAGGATTCGCCAGGACGCGGCTTCCGGCAACCGAAATTACAGGGGCGGGCGCCGGGGAATTTGACCTCAACCGTGGAAGCGAAACGCGCAACGCCGGGCAAGCGTACCTTCCGGGGGGATGACCTGGATACCGAGTTTTTCTTCGAACGGTTCCTGTTGTTGGTGATCCGGGAGTCCCCAGCAAGGCTCGACGCACACGAAGGGATTCAGATCACTCCAGAGCGCAAAATAAGGGGCATCCGACACATCGACCACCACCTCACGCGCAGTCGCCAGGTCCCTTAAACGGACCACGGGTTCGTCAACCTCCAACGGTTCGAGCAGAAACGTATCCGGCAGCTCGAAAGGTTTAATCGGCAGATGACGCCCGTCCGACTCAAACTCGACCGTCTCGCCGCTCAGGAAATTGCCGGGCGCAAGGTGGCGCCGGTAAGATCCGCGCGGCAGGATGATCCGCGCCTGGTCGACGGAACTGACCGCAAAACCTGGGTGAAGCCCGAAGCTGACGTGCGCGGGACGATCCGCCTCTTTATTATGAAATCCGAACACGACCTCGACTTCGTTGCCCGACAGGGTGTAATCGATTCGAAAATCGACCTTACGAGGATACTCGTCCGGCTTGATTTCATTTGCGCCCAGCTGAAAGCTCAGCGTTCCGCGCTCGCCGATGCCGGCTTCCGCGGCGGTAAACGTTTTGTGGCGCAGAAAACTGTGGTTGCCGCCCCGGATAATTTCCCCCTCGTAGTTAGTCTGTTCATTCCTGAGCCGGTGAATGAAGTAGCCCATGACCGTCGCGTGATTCTTCCAACCGGTGGCAGGCGGCGTCACCAGGCCGTCCCGGTAGAGGTAACCTTTCCAGCTGCCGTCAGCCTGCCGTTGCGCGATACTCACGATCTCGGCCCCGAGGCTATCCACGACCAGCCTGAAGCCCGATTCATCGTCCACCAACTCGTGAAGCTGATGCCCCTCCCCTTCAAACCCGCGGTAATGAAAGCGCATGCTCACCCTTCCCGGGGATTGCACCCCCTGGCAAACAGAAAATTGGCGTTTGTCTGACAAGTGACAGGGAAGAACGTTTTCCGAAACGTATCGAAAAGAACCATGCCGGATAAAATTTGCGATCTAAGGACGGACACCAATCCCCCTATGATGAAGAAGATTATCCTCGCAATGGCGCTCACGGTCTGCGCTGCCGCCTCAAGCTTTGCCGATCAAGGTCTGACGGCCGACGAACAGGCTTTCATTGAAAAGGCGGCGACAAGCGATCAGACGGAAATCATGCTTTCCAAGCTTGCCTTGGAGCGTGCCGGCAGTCCGCAAGTTAAGGACTTTGCCCAGACGATGATTACCGACCACGGCAAGTCCACTTCTCTTCTGCAACCGATCGCGGCGGACCACGGCGTAAATCTGCCTGAGAACCCGCCGCCGGCGAACAACGAGAAGTACCAGAAGCTGGAAAAACAGTCGGGAACCGCTTTCGACAAGACTTATATAGAAACCATGGTTGCAGATCACGAGGACACCCTTCACGCTTTTGAAGCCGAAGCGGGCAGGGCGACTGACCCGAAGTTGAAGGAATTTATCTCGACGGTCCAGCCGGTCGTGGCGCACCACCTGGAGATGGCTAAGGCGCTCCGGCAGGCCAAACAGACGGAAAGCTGAGCCTGGGACGTCAGTCCGTCACCGTGAACTTGGGTGGCGACCGTTTCCGCGTGCAGACGATCACGTCACAGGCGGCTACGAACCCCTCCGATTCATCCATCCGGTGAAGTCACGTCGAGCCGGCGACGGGTGGTCTTCCCGAGTATCGGAAGCTCCTCCACGTCCGGGCATCAGGCTGGTGCCCGGGAAGCTGGCGGCGACTCTGGCCGGAACGGTGAATGCCTGAACTGATCAGGGCCGGCCGGCCAGACGCGCCAGCAGTTCCGTCGCGCTCTGCGGTCGTTGGACCGGGTCCCGGGCCAGGCACGCCGCGACCGTTTGCTCCCAGGTCACCGGGATCGGCTCGCTCTTGATCCCCCGCTGCGCCCGGCGATCAGCCATGGACGCAAGCAACGCGTTACCCCCCATTTGCGGGTAGTACGCAGTGTCAAACGGCGCCGTACCGGTCAGCAGCTCATACACGGTGGCGCCGGCTCCATACACGTCGTCGCTCACGGCCGGTTCCGTTTCCACACGCTGCAGCGCCGGCACGGAATCCGGGTTTGGTGCGGTTCCGGCCCCCAGTCGACCCAGCCATTTTCTGATCCGCCCCGCTAACCCGAAGCCGGTCAGCTTTAACTGGCCCGCAGCGTCCACCAGCACATTGTCCGGCCGAAGGCCGCCGTGCACAAGGTTCACCCGGCCGTGCGCATACTCCAGCGCTTCGCACAGAGAGCGTATCCAGGCAGTCAGGTCATTTACCTCAAAAATCTGCTGGGGCCGCTCGAGCCGCAACTGCGTCAGGCTCTCGCCATCCACGTATTCCAGCACCACGCCGGCGATCTGTTCCGCTTCCACGAATTCATAGGTACGGGCGATGTGGGCGTGAACCAGTTCGCTGCTGCGGCGGACGATTTCCCGCAGCTCGGCCAGGGCGCCCAGGTTGCCGCAGATCGTCTCGGGCAACAACTTCAAAGTTACCGGCCGGTCGAGCCGCTCATCCGTGGCCAGCCACACCCCGCCTTCATCACCGCTGCCTAACGCGCGGCGCAATTTGAAGCGGCCGGCAAACCTGGACCCATGTTTCAAAGCGAACGGATCCAGGTCGGCGCCCGTTTCGGACTGCCCTGGCGTATCCAAAGCGGTCTGTTCACCCTCCGGCAAGCCGCCTTCAGGGTTCTCGATTCTACAGGCCTGAGCCATATTCAGCTGCCTCCAGCAGACGGGTCAACTTACTCCCAGAAGCGGGTAGGACGCCAGTGAGAATCCTCCAAAACGGGCGGCAGATGATAAGGCAAGCCTGGCTGTCCTGCGGCGTCAGAGAATAGAAAGTTTTGCCTTCTGAAGAAGTCCGCGGCTCACCGGTCCTTATCGTCTATCCCGAACACCACCTCGCGGCCGGTCTGGCTGGAATGGTAGACCGCGTCGAGAATTTCCATGAGCTGGACGGCCTGAAGGGAACTGTTGATCGGCGGGGCGTCGCCGCGAACGGCTTGCAGGAAGTTCTTCATCTGCGGCGTGAACTGGTGCGGCACGTCTTCAAACGGCAAATCAACCGATACCAGCGCTCCGTCCCGATCTTCGAAAAGGGACAAGGGCGGCCGTTTAACCTCGGGGTGCAATTGAAAGACGTCGATGATGCGGAGCGTGCCTTTCGGGCCGTAAAGGGTGGTCTGGAAAAGTTCCTGGCGCCCCCATTTACCCATCGGGATCTCGTCCGTCAGGTTCGCCGCCCAAGCCACCTCGAAATTAACCAGGGCGCCTGATTCGAATCGGATCAGGCCGTAAGCGCTGTCCTCAACGTCAAAGACGGCCGATTTTACCAGTTGCGGGAACTTTTGGAACGTCTGCGCCGTCACGGAGCGCGGCTTCGGGGTGCCCATCACGTACCAGGCCGCATCGATGGCGTGCACGCCGAGGTCGATCAACGCGCCGCCCCCGGCCCGGGAACGATCCGTAAACCAGCCGTCAATCCCACCGGGCGTACCTCGGGAACGAACCCACTTGGTGTTGGCGTAATAAATCTCACCGAGCCGGCGCTCAGCGACGGCATGACGCGCCGCTTGCATCGCACCCGAAAAACGCATTTGCCGGCCGAAACAGTAGGTCAGCCCGCGACGCTCCGCCTCATGGTGCAGCTCGCGCATCTGGCCTGCGTTGAGCGTCGGCGGCTTCTCGCAGAGGACGTGCTTGCCCGCGTGCAGCGCTTTCAGCGTCGCCGGGAAATGCAGCGCGTTGGGCAGCGCCACAACGACGGCGTGCAACTGCGGGTCGGCCAGCATCTCTTCGTAATTGGAAAAGGCCTTTTCCGGCTTGTACTTTTCCTGAAATGTCTGGCGGCGCTTATCGTTGAGGTCGCAGATGGCGTAAAGATGACCCAGGCCACATCGTTGTACGCCCTCGGCGTGCCGTTCACCCGGCCAGCCAAGACCGACAATGCCAACGTTGATCGTGTCCATGGCCGGGAACATCGAGTACCGGGTGGCGGGTGTCGAGCGAATGCCACAAATGGAAGAGAGTGTCGGGTAACGGGTAACGGGTGTCGCATGGAAGACCACAAGCCGAAGTTGTTCCCGGTAGAGAGTGCCGCGCGTCAGCCCAGGAATAACCGCCACGAATGAATTGGAGGCCTCGACGCCCCCCGCCCGTCCTTCCCGGCGGTATGGAATCAACGCCATGAGCACGAGCCGTCGAAGTCACCCCTCAGCGGCATTTACACCCGACACCCGCCATTCGTTACTCGCTACTCGTTACCCGTTACTCTCTTCCATTTGTGGCATTGTTCCGACTTCCCTCATTTCCGCAATCGGCTAACATGGCCGGCAATGGGCACACCGCGTTTTACCCTGGCCGAAATCCGCAAGCAGACGGTCAATGAAAAGCTCCAAGGGGAGGTGCTGGGGCAGGTTGAACAACGGACTCAGAAACAGACGCGTGACTCCAAGCCTTACCTGGAGATGCAGCTCCGGGACGGCACCGGGCTGTTCACCTTTCGCGTCTGGCAAGACCACGAAAGCTACCAGTTTCTGCTCACGGCTCCGATCGGCACCTTCGTCGGTTTGGCCGGCGAGTTCAGCGTGAACCCGCACTTCGGGCTGGAAGTGCGCAATTACGTCACGCGGGAGCTGGGACCCCCGGACGTTGCCGAAGTGGTGGAGGGACCCGCGGCGCAACGCCAAAAACAGGCGGAAGATTTTCGGGAGATCGAACACACGGTGGCCCGTCTTAAAGACCCCCGGCTGCGCCGGATGGGTGAGCTTTTCCTGGCCGAATACGGTGAACGTTTCCGGCGCACGGCCGCCGCCCGCCATTATCACCACGCGCGCCGCGGCGGGCTGGTGGAACATGTGGCCCAGATGCTGCGCACGTCGAAAGCCCTGGTTCAGGCGTACCCAAAGCTGAATGCCGACCTGTTATACGGCGGCGTGCTGTTCCACGATTGCGGCAAGATGTGGGAAAACTGTTTTCCGAAGGACAGCCTGGTGATGGCCTATGATACGCGCGGCGAACTGCTCGGCCACATCGCAATCGGGATCGAGGTGGTCAACCGGCTTTGGAACCGGCTCCGGAGCAGCGACGAATACGACCGGTGGCGCAGCCTCGCGCCGGATTCAGAGGTGGTACACCTGCACCTCATTCACGTCATCGCGGCCCACCATGGAGAGAAAGGGTTCGGCTCGCCGGTTGAACCAAAGACGCCGGAAGCTTTGGCGCTTCATTTTGTTGATAACCTCGACGCCAAGTTCGAGACGATGACGGCGGCTTACGACCATGGGGTTCGTATCACCGACGAGATTATCGAACGCGTCCGCCCGTTGTGCACCAACCTCGTTGCGCCGCTGCCGGCGTTTGTCGAACCACCGATTGGCAGCCCTGGGGCGACGCGCCGGTGCGAACCGTTTGCGATCGACTTGCCGTTTGACCTGCCGGTGAGCTGATCCCGCGCCCCCCGGAGCTTTTCAGCCGGTGAACGTCGCGGGGTCCGGCCGGTCCCGAACGCTGAGCCGGAGGGTAGCACGCGCTCCCGCGTTCGTGCCGCGGCCCTTCAAACAACGACATGAAACTGCGCCAAACGGGACTTTACCGCGTGCTCACCCGCCTGGACCGCTTGATTCCACGGTTCTGGCTCTCCAACCGGGAAGCATACAATGCACGGCATGTGGTTGAAGAGTACGCCTCCGCCAATTACCTTCATCCGCCGGAACAAACCATCCTGAACCTCGCGGCGGAAGTGATAAAAAACGGCAAAATGCTGGACATCGGAGTCGGCGGCGGCCGGACGACGCTCCACTTCGCACCACTCGTGCAGGAATATCTCGGCATTGATTACGCCGGAAACATGATTAAAGCCTGTTGGCAACGGTTTCATCCTCTACCCCCAAACGTGTCGTTCAAGGTAGGTGAGGCCAAGGACCTGAGTGCGTTTCGCAGCGGCTATTTCGATTTTGTCCTGGCAAGCTTTAACTGCATCGATTATTCAGCATCGCACGACGAAAGGCTCAAGACCCTGCAGGAGATGAAGCGCGTGTGCCGAAAAGGCGGCCTGGTAAGTTTCTCGACCCATAACCTCCTGTACGGCGATCTGTTCAAGATCAGGTTAGATAAAAACCCTTCTCGTGCGGCCTCCGCGTTCTATCAATTCCTGTGGTTGCGGATTCTTAATGGTGACCGGGCACGGCATACCAAGGGGGATTATGCCTGGATACGAGACGAAGCTCACGCCTTCAGCCTGAGGACGTACTACATCAAACCCTGTAAACAGGTGGAACAACTGGAGGCCCTGGGGTTTGAGAACATCAGGATTTTCCGCCTGGACGGCTGCGAGGTCGCCGCCGGGTCAGATTTAAGCCGGTTACGGGATGGCTGGTTGTACTACCTTGCCACCGTTAAGTGACGGCAGCCCGCCGGAATGTCCGAAGCCCGAAGCGGATAGAAGTCAAGAACGGCCAAATCGAAATTTGGCCGTCCCGGACGTCCTCCTGGCGCGCCGCTTCCTGGCGCACTTCCGGCTTCTCCCCGCCCCGTTTTGCGGAGAGTCGTCGAAAGCACATCCAGGGCCCTTCATGTATGGTTAATTGCAAGCGGGTCGACAGGACTGGTCGATCGACTTCAGGGCGCATTAAAGCGTATCGACTGCCGGTCAGACAAGCTCGGGTTGCAAATTTCTTTCTATTTCCGTCGCCGGGTTCTCGCCTTCGGCAGACCCGCCCTTGCGGTAATTTCTTCCGAGCAACATGTAGATGGACGGAACCACAAACAGCGTGAAGAAGGTTCCGATGACCATGCCGGAGACGAGCATGACGCCGATGCTGTTACGCGCCCCGGCGCCGGGCCCGTGCGCCAGCACCAGGGGGAAATGGCCCATCACGGTAGCCACCGACGTCATCAGGATCGGGCGCAGCCGCGTCGATGCCGCTTCGACCAGCGCTTCTTCTTTGGCCAGGCCTTCCTCCTGCTGTTTGTTCGCAAATTCGACAATCAGGATGCCGTTTTTCGCGATCAAACCCACCAAGGTGATGAGGCCGACCTGGCTGTAAATGTTGATGGTGGTGAAGCCGAGGAAGCTGAAGACCAGCGCCCCTGAAAGCGCCAACGGGACGGAACCCAAAAGGATGATCAGCGGATCCCGGAAGCTCTCGAACTGGGCTGCCAGAACCAGGTAGATCAGGATCAGCGCGAGGAAGAAAGTGGTCATGAAAGCGCCGCCTTCACGGCGCAACTGGCGGGATTCGCCGCTGTAATCAATGGTGTAACCGTTGGGTAAAATCTTCGCTGCTTCCTGCTCCAGGATTTTGAGCGCCTGATCTTCCATGCCTGCCTGGACCGCGCCCTGGATCTTGACCGAGTTAAGCTGGTTGAACCGGTTCAGGGACCGAGGCACCACTTCCGTTTGCACCTTTGCGAACGTGGCAAGCTGCACCAACTGGCCGTTGGGTCCGCTCACGTAGACGTCCTTGAGTTGATCGGGAGTGAGACGTTCCACCCGTTTCACCTGCGGGATTACCTTGTAGCTGCGCCCTTCAATGCTGAACCGGTTAACATAATTGCCGCCGAGCAGCCACGCGAGGTCACCGCCGACGCTGCCCAGGTTCAATCCCATCGACGCGACTTTGTCCCGGTCAAACAGCACCTTCGCCTGCGGTTCATCAATCTTCAGGTCGCTGTCGGCAAAGAAGAATTTGCCGCTCTGCACGGCCGCCGCGACCAACTGGTTGGCAAACTCGAGCAGCTCCCGCGGCTCCACCGTCGACGCGATCACAAACTCAATCGGAAAATTGGCCCCGCCCGGCAACGGTGGAGGCGTCGTCGTCACGATGCGGACGCCGGGAATAACCGATAATTTTTTGGTTACTTCCGGCAGCATGTTTTGCGTGGTGCGTTCCCGCTGGTTCCATGGTTTGGTGACCATGCCCGAAAATCCGAAGCCCTGGCTGCCGGGCAGAATGATCTGGAAGGTCTGCGCCGTTTCGGGAAAACTCTTGAATACGTGATTAACTTCCTTCGAAAAAAGTATGTTTTGATCGATGGTCGAATTCGGTGAGGTCTGGACGAGCCCGAAGATTACGCCCTGATCTTCGCGCGGAGCCAGTTCGCGCTGCGAGAGGAAATAGAATGGCACGATCAGCACGATGACGATCCCGGCCGCCGTGAGGATCACCGGCCGGATGGTCAGCGTTCCCTGCAGGACGTAGCGGTAGAACTTTTTGAGGGATTCGAACCGATGATTGACCCAGCCGGCGAAACCTTTCTCAGTCAGGTTCGCCTTGAGCAGGCGGGACGACATCATGGGTGAAAGCGTCAATGCCACGAAGCCCGAAACGGCCACGGCACCGGCCAGGGTGAACGCAAACTCCCGAAACAAAGCCCCCGTCAACCCGCCCTGGATACCGATCGGGGCGTAAACGGCCGCGAGGGTAATCGTCATCGCGACGATCGGGCCGAACAGTTCGCCGGCGCCTTTGTAGGCCGCGTCCAGCGGGCTTAAACCTTCCCGCAGGTGGCGCTCAACGTTTTCCACCACCACGATTGCATCGTCGACAACCAGGCCGACCGCCAGCACGATGGCCAGCAAAGTAAGCAGGTTCAGCGTGAAGCCGAACGCGAGCATCAGGAAAAGCGCGCCGATCAAGGAAAGCGGAATCGCGACGACCGGGATCAGGACGCTGCGCAACGATCCCATAAACAGGAAGATAACCAGAATGACGATGCAGACGGTTTCGGTCAGCGTCTTGGTCACTTCATGCAACGCATTCTGGATGTAGTCAGTGGAGTCGTACGGCACCCCGAGCTTCATCCCGACGGGCAACTGGCGCTCGATTTCCGGCAACGCCGCCCGCACGTTCCTGATCACCTCGAGGGAGTTGGCGGTAGGCAAAACGTAGATTCCCATGAACGTGGCCGTGCTGCCGGAAAAGCGCACGTCCGACTCGTAGCTTTCCGCACCCAACTCAACGTCGGCGACATCGCGCAGCCGCACGATGGCGTTACCCGACTGTTTAATGACCAGGTCGCGGAACTCCTCGGCACTGCGCAGGTCGGTGTTGGCTTTGAGGTTCACCGCCACCATCGACCCTTTGGTTGAACCGATGGCGGACAGGTAGTTGTTTTGACCTAACTTTTTCTGGACGTCGCTGGGCGCCACCCCCAGCGCGCCCATCCGGTCAGGCTTGAGCCAGACCCGCATGGCAAATTTCCGCTCACCCAGGATCTGCGCCTGCTGAACGCCGCTGATCGCCGAAAGTTTCGGCTGGACGACCCGCGCAAGGTAATCGCTGATCTGGTTGCGGTCGAGGTCGTTGGAATAGAAACTCAGGTACATCGACGCGAACTGGTTGTCGGTCGAAGTGATGTCGATGGTGGGTAGTTCAGCCTCCGGCGGCAGATCGTTCCTGACCTGGTTAACCTTGGCTTGGACCTGCGTCAGGGCTTTGAACGGGTCGTAATTGATTTTCAGCTGGACCGAAATCGTGCTCAGCCCCGGGGCGCTCTGCGATTCCATGTAGTCGATCCCGTCGACGGCGGCAATCGCCTGCTCGAGCGGGGTAGTGACAAACCCCTGAACCAGGTCTGCATCCGCGCCCACGTAAACGGTCTTGACGGTGATGACGGAAATATCGCTGCGCGGGTACTGGCGGACGCTGAGGGTGCGCCAGGATGCGTAGCCGGCGAGCAGGATGATGAGGTTGACCACCGTTGCGACCACCGGTCGCTTGATGAAAAGGTCGGTGAAATTCATGGGCTCTGGGTCGGTGTGGATCGGCTCAACGCCGGCCGGTTTGGCTTCTGCGGGGTCCTGGTCGCCTAACTGTCCGCGGGCGCGGGGGCGGGCTCGTTTTCGGGTTGAATGGAATTGTTGACGACGACGCTGCCCCCGTCGCGCAACCGGAATACCCCGGCAGTGACGACCTCGTCTCCCGGCTTCAGGCCGGCCGTGACGGCAATCTGGTCGCCTCTGCTGTCGCCCAGCGTCACCACCTGCCGCCTCACAGCATGCACAGGTTTGCCCGCCTTGTCCTTGGCCTCCGTAAGGACGTACACCGCCGTCCCGCTGATGCTGTAATCGACGGCCGAAGCAGGCACGGCGATCACCTCCGGCTCAGCCTTAAGCGTGAGGCTGACGTTGACGAACGTTCCCGGGCGCAGCTTTTCTTCGTCACTGCGAACGGTGGCCTGCACCTGGACGTTGCGTGAGCCGGGGTCGACCAGAGAATTGATGGCCGTAACGGTTCCCTTGAACGTTTCATCCGGAAACGCGTTGACCCGAACGGCGACGTCCTGGTCCAACCTGACCTGGCCGAGATTCTGCTGCGGCACTGAAAAGTTCACGTACACAGGATTAAACGAGTGAAACGATACGACGGGCGCACCCGGCGCGATGTACTGGCCGACGTCAACCCGGCGGATGCCGGCAACCCCGTCAAAGGGCGCGCGAATCGTTTTCTTATCGATGGTGGCCTTGTAAAGGTCCACGGTGGCCTGCGCCTGGCGGTAGTCAGCTTCCGCCGAATCGTATTCCGATTTGGCGATGGTGCGCTGCGCGAGCAGGCCCTGGTCGCGTTGCAACGTGAGGCGCGCAAGGTCGCGGTGCGCTACCGCCTGGGCCAGCTGCGCTTCCTCCTGGCTGACGTCCACCTGCACTAAAAGGTCGCCTTTGCGTAACCGCGTCCCCGACGCAAACGCGATCTTGTCGACGATGCCCTCAAGGTCGGTGCTCAACGTCACACCGTTGACGGGCGAGACCCAGCCCATCGCGCGAAGGTTGGTGGTCCAGGCGCTTTTGCCGATCACCAGCGTGGATACCGCCGTCGGCGGCGGTGCAAACGCGCCTGATTGCGCCAGCCTGATAAACCCCATGATCTGGTTGACCTTGAAATAGGCCAGCCCGCCGATGAGCAGGCCCATCACCAGAAACATGATAAAAAAGGCGAGGATTAACCGCTTCATGCCGCTAAGAGGAATGCGAGGTTGATGCGCCGGCCGGTACAGATGCGGGTGTGGTCCCGGTGCCGCCGGCGTCAGGCCGGCGCACGGTCACCGCGGCCCCGTTGCGGAGCCGGAAGACCTCGGCCATGACCACTTCATCCCCGGCGTGGACGCCCGAGATGACGGCCACCCGGTCACCCCGGATCTGGCCTAACTTGACAAAATGCTGTTCCAAACTCTGGCCCGGCGCACCACCCTCCTGGGGGCGGTTCACGACGAAAACAGAATCGCCGTACGGCGCATATTTAACGGCACTCAACGGCACGGTGACGACGTCCCGTTCGGTCCCCGACTGCACGTTGACCTTGGCAAACATACCGGGACGCAGTTTGCGGTCCGGATTCGGCAGCGTGGCGCGTACCTTGAAGGTGCGCGAGTCCGACTCCACCTCCGAATTGATGGCGGTAACGGTGCCCCGGAACGCTTCGGGGTAGGCGTCCAGGATGACTTCAACCCCAAGCCCGGTCGCGACCTTGCTTAGTTGCTCCTGCGGCAATTCAAAATCGACGTAAACCGGATCAACGCTCTGCAGCGTGACGACCGGCTGGCCCGGGTTAAGGTACTGGCCGACGTTGACCTGCCGGATACCGGCCAGGCCGTCAAACCGCGCCCGGATCGTTTTTCGCGCGATGATTGCCTGCTGTTCATCAACCGCCCCGTCGTTCTGGCGGAGATCAGCTTCGGCCGAGTCGTATTCGGATTGCGAAACCGTGTGCCGGCTCAGCAGGTCACGCTCGCGCTCAAGGTTGAGCCGGCTCAGGTCACGCCTCGCTTCCGCCTGCGCCAGTTGCGCTTTCTCCCGCTCGATATCGAGCTGGACGAGCAACGCGCCGTTACGGACTTCCGAACCGGAGTCAAAACCGATCTCCACCACCCTGCCGCCCAGGTCCGTGCTGACCGTCACCCCGTTTACGGCAGTGATGCTGCCGACGGTTTCGAGAAACGGTTGCCACCGGAGCTTTTCGGCCCTGGCCACTTGAACTTGCAAAGGGGCGCCCCTGGCGGCGAGGGCCGGTGCCGTCGAATCCCCTGCCGGATGGCTCGACGTGTTTCGCTCCGTGGGAAACAGCCTCTGCCGGTTGAGGGCCAGCGCCAGGATCAGCCCCGCCACGAGCATCAAGATTAGAAGGCGTTTCATACGGGTGGAAGCGGAATCAGGCGGTGACCTTCTCGCGGTGGAGTTCCTCCGACAATTCCGTGATCCGGGCCTGAACCTTTTGCAGGAGGTAGACCAGGTGCTCGCGTTCAGATAACGCCAACGGTTCCAGAATTCGGGCAAGCCAGCGGAAATAGGCGGGACGAACGCGCTCGAGCAGGGCTTCCCCCTGTGACGTCAGCTTGACCCGGACGACGCGGCGATCTTCGGGATCGCTCAGCCGTTCAACCAAGGCGTCGCGCTCGAGTCCGTCGAGGAGCCCGGTAATCGTGGCCCGCGAAACGCCGGTGCATTCGGCAAGGTCGGCCGCTGCCGGAAAGCAATGGGCGCAATGCGCGACCATCATCATCAGATTAAACCGGCCCTGACGGCTTCCCATTTGGGCAAGGAAATCGGCGTCAAGGGTGAGGATTTCGTCCGCAATTTTTAACAGGTGCAGGAACGCGTAGCAGCTGGACGGGTCAAGCCCGGGGTAATGGTGGGCTGCGTCCTGTAGCACCTCATAACGCGGCACATGCCTGATGATGGGAACTTGGCCGGGCATTTATTTAGGTACTTAATTATTAGCCCCCTAATAATTGGTCAAACGTTTTTTTTCCACCGCCACACGGCGAGTTGGGCGGGCACAACGACTGAGTTCACACGGCGACCACGGCGGACCACGGCGGACCACGGCGACCACGGCGGGAAGAGGGAGAAGGGGAAAGGGTTCGGAGTTCGGAGCGGCAGCATGGGCGGTGTCAAGTCCAGCGTTTGGGATTCTTTTTTCTGCGTGCTTCTGCGTGTTCTGCGGATGATTCTGCTTTCCGCTGGGTGCGCCTGACCCTCGGGGGAAGTCGCACCTGGTCCTACGACGCCTCCGAACTCCGAACCCTTTCCCCTTCTCCCTCTTCCCGCCGTGGTCGCCGTGGCTCTCCGTGGTCGCCGTGTGAACTCAGTCGTTGTGCCCGCCCAACCCGCCGTGCCCGCCGTGTGACGCTAGCCGCCGCTTTTTTCGAGGTAGACTGCCAGGAGGGCCATGTCGGCAGGCGTGATTCCGCTGACCCTGGCGGCCTGCCCGAACGTACCGGGCCGCACGGCGGTAAGTTTCTGACGGGCTTCAGCCCGAAGTCCGCGAACGGATCCGTAGTCGACCCAAGCCGGGATCGCGCGACCTTCGTTCTTTTCGGAACGCGCAATGGAATCCGTCTGGCGCTTTATATAACCGGCGTACTTCAGGTCGGTCTCGACCTGGAGCCAAGCCTCGCGGCCAAACCGTTTGAGGAGGTCGTCGGGAACGGCGTCAACGTCAAAATCGGGCCGTTTCAGCAACTGGTCCAGCCGGTGCTCGCCGATGCGGGTTTTCCGGGCCAGTTCCTGGGCTTCTTCGACGGCGGCGAGCTTGCGCCGGACCGCTTCGTAGCGGGCGGCCGGGACGAGCCCGGCTTCCCAGGCGCGCGGGGTCAGCCGCAGGTCGGCGTTGTCCTGCCGCAGCAGCAAGCGATACTCGGCCCGGCTGGTGAACATGCGGTACGGTTCCTGGGTTCCTTTCGCGGTGAGGTCATCGACCAGGACACCGATGTACGCGTCGGACCGCCGCAGGGTGAATGGGGATCTACCCTGGACCTTGAGGGCCGCATTAATCCCGGCGATCAGGCCTTGGGCAGCGGCTTCCTCGTAGCCGGAGGTGCCGTTGATCTGGCCGGCAAAATAAAGGCCGGGCACCAGTTTGGTCTCCAGCGTGAGCTGCACCTGCGTCGGAGGGCAGTAATCGTACTCAACGGCGTATCCCGGCCGGATAATCTCGGCCTCTTCAAGCCCGGCAATCGTCCGGAGGAACGCGTGCTGGACCGGGAACGGCAGGCTGGTGGAAAGCCCGTTAACGTAGTATTCGTGGGTGTGGCGCCCTTCGGGTTCGAGGAACAGCTGGTGCTGCGTTTTGTCGGCAAAACGTACCACCTTGTCTTCGATCGACGGGCAGTATCGGGGGCCGACGCCTTGGATTTTGCCTGAATACATCGGCGACTGGTGAAGGTTCGCGCGGATCAGGTCGTGCGTGGCCGGCCGAGTGTACGTGATCCAGCACGGCAATTGTTCCACATGGAACATTCCGGCCCGGCGCCAGTTCAGGGTGAAAAGCTCGTCCACCTCGTTTCCCACTTCGTCCAGGAACGAGAACGGCGGCGGCGGCAGGTCGCCATCCTGGCGTTCGCAGCGGCTGAAATCGATTGAGCGGGCGTTCAGCCGGCAAGGGGTACCGGTCTTGAACCGGCCAAGCTCGAACCCCAGGGCGCGTAAAGCATCACTCAGCGTCGACGGCGCATCCCCCATCCTGCCGCCGGCCTGATTTTGCATACCGACGTGGAGAAGGCCCCGCATGAAAGTACCCGTAGTTACCACGACTGCGCGGGCCCGGAACTCCACCGCCAGGTTGGTGCGCACCCCGGCGGCCTGGCCGTCCTCGACCAGGATCTCGCTCGCGTTTGCTTGGTACAGGTCGAGCCCGGGCTGCCGCTCGGCCAGCGCTTTCATCCGGAACTGATAAGCTTTTTTGTCGCACTGTGCCCGCGGCGCGCGGACGCTCGGCCCTTTGTTGGAGTTCAACATCCGGAACTGGATCCCGGTCGCATCCGTGTTCTCCCCCATCCAGCCGCCCAGGGCATCGATTTCCCTGACCATGTGCCCTTTGGCCAGGCCGCCAATGGCCGGGTTGCACGACATCTGGCCGATGGTGTCCAGGTTCTGCGTGAGCATCAGCGTCCGGCATTCGAGCCGGGCCGCCGCTGCCGCCGCTTCCAGCCCGGCATGGCCGGCACCGATGATGATGACGTCGTACGATTTCGGAAACCTAAACACGCGTTGAACATGCCCCATCCCGTCCGGAAGCGCAAAACCCTCACACGGCGGGCACGGCGACTGAGTTCACACTGCGACCACGGCGAACCACGGCGACCACGGCGGGAAGAGGAAGGGTCCGGAGGTCGGGGTTCGGAGCTCGGGGTTTGGGGTTCGGAGGCGTCGTATACCTGGGTCCGCCTTTCCGTGGAACACGCCGGCGGAGGAGAGAGCGATCCACCAACCCGGGTCTTGACGTCGGCAGCTTGCCCCCAAGGCTGCCGCTCCGAACTCCGAACCCCGACCTCCGAACCCTCTCCTCTTCCCGCCGTGTTCGCCGTGGTTCGCCGTGGTCGCCGTGTGAACTCAGTCGCCGTGCCCGCCAAGTCGCTGTGCCCGTGGTGTGACCGCGTGAACTCCGTCGTTGTGCCCGCCCCGTGCCGCCGTGCCCGCCTTTTGTTCCACGTGGAACAATGGATCGTGCGGGCATGGCAGCCCAAAAAACATCTTTGTTTTGTGTTGCCCCGGATGAAGCCCGATTCCGGCGCGGGAAATGTGGGTCTCGCGTTGATTTCCGCCCTGCCCCGTTGCACAATTTCGGCGTCATGTTTCGAGCCACCAGCCTTCCCCCCGCCCCGTTGATCCCCGGCTCCGGGCTTCGGACCCTGGCAATTCCGGCTTTTCACCGTACCTTCTGGTTCCCTCCGAAAACCCTCACGTTTACGCCGAGCATTTAACCTACTGACCTTACCATGGATACCCTGGCCGACTCTTCCGTACATGCAGACGCCGCGATCAACCAAGGCCTCTCAAAGGAGCAAAAAATTAAGTTCCTCCGTGATTTGTGCCGCATCCGGCGCTTCGAGCAGACGTCGCTCAAGTATTATAACCTTGGTAAAATGGGCGGGTTCCTGCACCTTTATTCCGGCCAGGAAGCCGTTGCCGTCGGAACGACCTCGTTATTAGGCGAGAATGGCCACGTCATCACCGCCTACCGCGATCACGGCCACGCGCTTTGCATGGGAATGACCATGGAAGAATGCATGGCTGAACTTTTCGGCAAGATCACCGGTTGCTCCAGAGGCAAAGGCGGTTCCATGCACTTCTTTGCCCCGGACAAACGTTTCTGGGGCGGCCACGGCATCGTGGGCGGCCAGACCCCCCTGGGGCTCGGAATTGCCTACGCCCTTAAATACAAAGGCCTGAAAGGCTGTTGCCTCTGTTATCTCGGGGACGGCGCGATCAACCAGGGACCGTTCCATGAGTCGTTGAACCTGGCGGCGTTGTTTAAACTCCCGGTCATCTACATCATCGAGAATAATGGTTACTCCATGGGCACCAGCCTGAAGCGCTCTTCGGCTTATCGCGGCAGCCTGGCGCAACGGGCCGAAGCGTACGACATCGCCTGGGACGTCTTCGAAGGCGAAGACATCTATGAGGTACGGGCCAAGACCCTGCCGGCGATTGAGCGGGCCCACGAACGTTCCGAGCCCACGATGCTTGAGGTCCGGACTTACCGGTACTACGGCCATTCGGTGGCGGATGCCAACGCGAAAAAGTACCGGACGCCCGAGGAGATCGACCGGTACAAGACGCAGCACGATCCGATCCAGATCTGGCGGCGGCACCTGGAGCAGGAAGGGCTGATTACGGAGGCCGATTACGAGGAAATCGACCGCCAGGCTCGCGAAGAGGCCAACCACGCGGCGGTATTCGCCGAGCAGAGCCCGTTCCCGTCAGAGGAAGAAATTCAAAAGAACGTGTATTACGAAGTTGATCACCAGACGGAGGCCGCCAAGCACGGCGCCTATTTCTTTAACACCTGATCCGGACATAGATAGAAGAACATGGCGTTACTGACCTATCGTGAAGCGTTGCGCGCGGGCCTCGACGAAGAGCTCGCCCGGGACGAGAACGTTGTGATCCTGGGCGAGGAAGTTGCCCAGTATAACGGCGCTTACAAAGTGACCGAAGGCCTCTGGAAAAAATGGGGTGACAAACGGCTGGTCGACACACCGATCAGCGAGGCCGGCTTTATCGGCATGGGGATCGGCGCATCGATGCTGGGCCTGCGGCCGGTAATGGAACTCATGTTCTGGAGCTTCGCTTATGTCGCTTTCGACCAGATCATCAACAACGCCGGCTGCGTCCGGTACATGTCGGGCGGGCTGATCAATGTGCCCATCGTGATTCGGGGTCCGGCCAACGGCGGCACCAGCGTAGGCGCCACCCATTCTCACACGCCTGAAAACATGCTGGCGAACATGCCGGGCTTGAAGGTGGTGGTGCCCGCCACGGCCGCGGACGCCAAAGGGTTGATCAAAACCGCCATCCGTGACAACGATCCGGTCATGTTCATGGAAAACACGCTCCTTTACGGGGAGAAGTGGGAAGTGCCGGACGAAAAAGATTACCTCATTCCTTTGGGCAAGGCCGACGTAAAACGCGCAGGCAAGGACGTCAGCCTGATCGCGCACGGCCGTCCCGTCCTGACCTGTTTGAAGGCGGCGGAACTACTTGCGGCTGAGTATGATATCGATGCCGAGGTGGTCGATCTGCGCTCCATTCGCCCCTTGGATGAAGAAGCGGTCCTGTCGTCGGTACGCAAGACGCACCGGGCCGTCCTGGTCGAGGAGAATCGGCCATTTTGCGGAGTAGACGCCCAGCTGGCTTCCATGATTCAAGAGAAGGCCTTCGACGACCTGGACGCCCCAATCGGCCGCGTCTCGACGATCGACGCACCCGCCTTTTACAGCCCGCCGGTCGAACGCCGCCAACTGCCCGAGTCACAACGCGTAATCGCCAAAGTCCTCCAAATCTGCTAGCGCCAGCTAAACCCCCGCCATGCCAATCACGATTGAGATGCCAAAACTCAGCGACACCATGACCGAAGGCACATTGGTCCGCTGGGTGAAAAACGTTGGAGACCAAGTTGAGATCGGCGACATTCTCGCCGAAGTCGAAACCGACAAAGCCACCATGGAGATGGAGGCTTTTGACGAGGGAATCCTGAGCGAAGTGTTTGTCCAGGAAGGCCAAAAGGTTGAGATCGGGCAGAAACTTGCCCTTCTTCTCGCGCCCGGGGAGGGGAAACCGTCCGGCGAACCCGGTCCTGCACAGAAAGCGGAAAAAGCGGCGCCCGCAGGGGCTGTCCCGAAGGGGGGCGAAGCCGGGCAACCGCCTGCCTCCGCGCAAGGGGCTCAGGCGGCCGGCGCCGAGGACCAGCGCGAGGAAAAGCGCAGCCGCGAGGAGGAGAAAGTCGGGACCACCGACGGCGGCCAGGCACCGGCGAAAGCCGCCGGCGCCGAGGACGAACAACGGGTCAAGGCGTCGCCTTTGGCCAAGAAACTCGCCGCTGAACTCAAGGTCGATTTGAGCACGATCAGCGGTACGGGTCCGGGTGGCCGGATCGTGCAGGCCGACGTGCGCCAGGCCGGCGAGCGAGCCCCGGCCAAGGCAAAGCAGCCCGAAGCGGCTCCGCCCGCTGCCGCTCCGGCCCCGGCCAAAGCCCCAAGTGCGGCCCCTCAGCCGGTTGCGGCGGCGCCGGAAGACAAACGGATCCCGTTGACCGGCATGCGGCGCGCGATTGCCACGCGCCTGCTTGAGGCAAAGACGACCATTCCGCATTTCTACCTGCAGGCCGACATTGATGCGGAGCCGATGGTGAAACTCCGCCAGGAACTGAACGCAACGCTGGAAGCTGCGGGCCAGCCGAAGCTGACGGTCAACGACTTTTTCCTCAAAGCGACAGCACAGGCCGCCACCAAGGTACCGCAAGCCAATGCCAGCTTTGACGGCGACGCCGTTGTCCAGTTTGCGAACGTTCAGCTGGCCTGCGCCGTGGCGGTTGAAGATGGGCTGGTCACCCCGGTGATCCGGCAGGCGCAGACCAAATCGATCGGCCGGATCAGCTCCGAAATCAAAGATCTGGCGGGCAAGGCGCGATCGAAAAAGCTTAAACCTGAGGACTACCAGGGCGGAACGATCACCGTTTCCAACCTGGGCGGCTACGGGGTGGAGCAGTTCTTCGCGATCATCAATCCGCCGCAATCGCTGATCGTTTCGGTCGGGACCATCGTGAAGAAACCGGTCGTCGGCGGCGACGGTACGATCCGGGCCGGCCAGCGGATTACCGTGGGCATCAGCTGCGACCACCGCGTGGTGGACGGTGCGATCGGCGCACAGTTCCTCGCCGAACTCAAGAAATTACTCGAGAACCCGGTCCTGCTGTTGGTCTGACGTGGTACACCTATGAAATACGATCTGATTGTGGTCGGCGGCGGACCCGCCGGTTATGTCGGCGCGATCCGCGCGGCGCAACTGGGAAAGAAGGTCGCCTGTGTTGAAAAAGAACGCGCGGGAGGCACCTGCCTCAATTGGGGATGTATCCCGACCAAGTCGTTACTGCGAAACGCCGAGATTTACCACGTCCTCCGGCACCGGGCAGGGGATTACGGCTTCAAATTCGACAACCTGTCCTTCGACTGGCAGAAGGTGATCGGACGAAGCCGGGGCGTAGCCGACAAACTGGCAGGGGGAGTCGAGTTCCTGTTTAAAAAGAACAAGATCGATTATCTGCGGGGTGAAGCGGTTGTCGATGGCCCGGGCAAGGTCAGCTACCGCGGTGCCGACGGCAAGGCCCAGAACATCGAAGGCCAAGCCATCCTGATCGCCACCGGGGCGGTTGCGCGTGAGCTGCCGGGGTTGGCCGTGGATGGAAAAACCGTGGTGACCAGCCACGATGCGATGATCCTGGATCCGCGTCCGGAACGAATGATCATCATCGGGGCAGGGGCGATCGGCGTTGAGTTTGCCTACTTCTACAATGCTTACGGCACCGACGTAACGCTGGTGGAAATGCTGCCGAACGTTCTCCCTGTGGAGGACGAAGAGATCAGCAAGACGCTTGAAAAGGCGCTGACCAAACAGGGCATCAAGATTTTCACCAATACCAAGGTTACCAAAACTGAGAGCGACGGAAAACGCGTGAGAATCGGCATCGAAGGTGCCAAGGCTCAGACGCTGGAAGCCGACTGCACCATCGTCGCCATCGGGGTGATTCCGCTGGTTCCGAAGATGCCGGAACAGATCAATCGCGATAAACGGGGCTACATTCAGGTGGACGACCGTTATCAGACCACCGTTCCCGGCATCTACGCCGCGGGCGACGTCATCGGGCCGCCTTGGCTGGCCCACGTGGCCAGCTGGGAAGCGATCCAGGCGGTTGAGGGCCTGTTCACCGACCATCGCCCGAAGAAAGTTACGCTCTTCCCGGGCTGCACGTATTGCCAGCCCCAGGTGGCCAGTGCCGGTCTGACGGAGCGAGCCGCCAAGGATAAAGGGCTCAAATACAGGATCGGCAAGTTCCCGTTCTCGGCGAGCGGGAAGGCGCTGGCGGTTGGTGAATCGGAAGGGTACGTCAAGCTGATCATCGGCGAACCGCACGGCGAGATCCTGGGGGCGCACATCATCGGCCCGGAGGCGACCGAATTGATCGCGGAGTTAACCCTGGCGATGTCGTTGGAGGCAACTTACGAGGAAATCGAGGCCACCATCCACGCGCACCCGACGCTAAGCGAAGCCGTCCATGAAGCAACCGGCGCAGCGTTCAACCTGGCGATCCACATTTGAGTGACGCGAAACGGGTAGCGGGTAACTCGTAACTGGTGCCGGCAAGGCATTGAGCGCCGAGTAACCCGCAGCGTGTTCCGGATGGGAGAGGGGACCCCTGAGTAACGCGTGGCGGGTAACTGGTGCGGGTGGGAGAGGGAACTCCGATCGGATCAAGCGTTCACCTGCACGCCGGCGTCAGATCGTTTCCCGGCACCAGCAACCAGTAACCCGTTACGAATTACCCGTTACCAGTACCGGGTTACTCACATCCTGATGAAAGAAGTTTTGTGTTTAGCCACCCAAGACTTCTTCATCTTAAGGGTGTGAATGACTCAGCCGATTTGCCGCCAAGCCGCTCTGGAAGCCGCTTTGACGGTCGAATAACCGTGTGAACAACTCCTTAGCGGGCCGGGTGAATCCAAGAACAAATCCGGCCCGGGCACGCTTGTTCGCCATTGTTGACCGTTGTTCCACTCCAATTCACCTTTCATTCACCGGCAGAGGATGGTCTGCCGGGTGGTGCCGGACAGCCGGGAGGGATCGAAGATCGCTGCTCCCGGGCTTTCGATGCCCTTTGAAATATTGCCTTTACAGCGGCGCTTGGTTTCGCGAGAGTCGCCCTCTTTTTTATGCGGCAGATCGGCATCGGTTTGGCAGGCCTCGGTACGGTAGGCAGCGGCGTTTACCGGCATCTCGGGCAGAATCGCGTCCTGATCTCGGAGCGTCTGGGCCTCGACCTGCAGGTCGAACGTATCGCGGTTCGTAATCCCGTACGGGCCCGAGCCATCACGGTCTCGCCCAAGCTGCTTACCACGGATCTGAATGCCCTGGTGGACGATCCGAACGTGCAAATCGTCGTCGAGCTTATCGGGGGCGTCGACGTGGCTTACGATTTATGTCTGCGTGCTCTGAAGGCCAAAAAACCGGTGGTTACCGGCAACAAGGCGCTGCTGGCTGAGCACGGCGCAAAGCTGTTCGAGGCGGCGGCCGAACTTGGTGTGCCGGTTTTTTTTGAGGCCGCGGTCGCCGGCGGGATTCCGATCATCATCTCGATTCGTGAGGGATTCATCGGTAATCACATCCAGGCCATCCATGCCATTCTGAACGGCACCAGCAATTACATCCTGACGCGAATGACCGAAGCGGCCATTGATTTCCCGCCGGCGCTGGAAGAGGCGATGAAAGAGGGCTACGCCGAGGCCGACCCTACGCTCGACATCAGCGGGTGGGATGCTGCGCACAAGGCGATCATTCTGGCGTCGCTCGCCTACGGTTTCTGGATCACGGCGGCAGACGTTTACGTCGAAGGCATCACAAAAGTGTCGGCCATCGATATTCGCTTCGCTGACGGTCTGGGTTACCGGATCAAACTGGTCGCTACCATCCGTGCACACGCAGATGCGTCCATCGAGGTGCGGGTTCACCCGACGCTCGTCCCGAAGCAGCACGTTCTCGCTTCGGTTAACGGCGTGTTTAACGCGCTCATGGTCCGGGGTGACGTCGTCGGCGAGACGTTGTTCTATGGACGCGGCGCCGGCCAGGATCCGACGGCAAGCTCCGTCATCAGCGACCTTTCCCAGGCTGCCGTCTGGTTGAACACGCGGGGAAAAGCCTTCGGGTTTACTCAGCACACCCTTTACGGCAAATGCCGCCCGATCCGCTCCGTGAGCTCCGGATTTTACCTGCGGCTGACCGTGGATGACCGCCCCGGGGTCCTTGCCCAGATCGCCGGTATTTTGGGCCAGCACCAGATCGGCATCTCCTCGGTCATCCAACCGGAAAGCCACGAAAAGTCGGCCGTGCCGCTGGTGCTCATCATCCACGACGCGCCTTTCGGCCAAATGCAGGATGCGGTGGCAAAAATTGCAGCCTTAAGTTGCGTCAAAGCCGAACCCGTTTTGTTTTGGGTTCTGTCATGACCACAGCCGTTTGCACACCAGCCTCTCCGGCGACCGCCACCGGCGGAGTGATCCACCGGTTCCGCGAGTTTCTGCCGGTCACCACCGCCACCCCGGTCATCTCACTGGGGGAGGGGTCCACTCCGCTCATCCATTCGCCGAAATTGAGCGCGCTTCTGGGCGCAGACTGCCAGGTTTATCTTAAATTTGAAGGGCTGAATCCGACGGGTTCCTTTAAAGACCGCGGGATGACGGTCGCAATGAGCAAGGCCGTGGAGGCCGGTGCCCGGCTGATCGTCTGCGCGTCCACCGGAAACACCTCAGCTTCAGCTGCCGCGTACGCTGCCCGGGCCGGCCTGGTGTGTGCCGTACTGCTGCCGCGCGGGAAGATCGCGCCGGGCAAGCTCGCCCAGGCTTACATCTACGGAGCAACCGTCATTGAGGTGGACGGCAATTTCGACGATTGTTTGCGCCTCGTCCGCGAGCTCGCTCAGGAACCTGGCACCGCGATCGTCAACTCGATCAACCCCAACCGGATCGCCGGTCAGAAAACCGCGGCTTTTGAGATTGTAGACGCGCTCGGTGACGCCCCGGACCTGCACCTCTTGCCGGTCGGTAACGCCGGGAACATCACCGCGTACTGGCTCGGATACCAGGAGTACCAGCGGGCGGGCCGCGCTCAAAAACTCCCCAGGATGACCGGCTTCCAGGCGGCCGGCGCCGCGCCGATCTACTACGAACGGGTCGTGCCGCAGCCGGAAACCGCCGCCTCGGCTATCCGGATCGGCAATCCGGCGAGCTGGACCGGCGCAACCGGAGCCATCCAAGATTCCCGCGGGGCGATCGACATCGTCTCCGACGAACAGATTCTGCAGGCCCAACGGTGGCTGGCGGCCGAAGAAGGTGTGTTCGTGGAGCCGGCCAGCGCCGCCTCGGTCGCCGGGTTGCTGCGCTGCTGTTCACCGGGACGGTGCCAGCGCTGCCCGTTTCACCAGTTGCCGCCCGGCGCCACGGTGGTCTGCACCGTCACGGGCCACGGTCTCAAGGACGTGGCCACGATTCTTTCGGCCGGTTTCCAGCCGTACCCGGCGGCCGCAGACAAGGCCGCGGTATTACGAATTCTGGAGAGATGCCGGTGAGCCTCATCGTTCAAAAATACGGCGGTACATCGGTCGGGAACCCGGATCGAATCGTCAAAGTTGCGGAACGCATTCTGGCCACCCAGCGCGCCGGCAACTGCGTCGTGGCGGTCGTCTCGGCCATGTCCGGCGTTACCGACAACCTGATCAAACTGGCCCGGCAGGTCGCGCCGCATCCGACGGAACGGGAGATGGACGTCCTGCTTGCCACCGGCGAGCAGACGACGATCGCCCTTACGGCCATGGCCATCAACGGGCTCGGCGGAACCGCCGCCTCCCTCACCGGCGCGCAAGCCGGAATCGTAACCGACGGAGTCCACACCAAAGCCAAGATCGCCAACATCTCGCCCGAACGCATCCTTTCGCTGCTGGAGGCAGGGCAAATCGTGATCGTGGCCGGATTTCAGGGCCAGAGTCTGGAGGGAAAGATCACCACCCTGGGCCGAGGAGGCTCGGATTTGACGGCCATTGCCCTCGCCGCAGCGCTCAAGGCGGATCTTTGCCAGATTTTCACCGACGTCGACGGCGTTTACACCTGCGATCCGCGCATCGTAAAATCCGCACGCAAAATCCCCGAGATTTCTTACGACGAGATGCTCGAGATGGCCAGCCTCGGATCGAAGGTCATGCAGTCCCGCTCCGTCGAGTTTGCAAAAAAATTCGGGGTTATTTTTGAAGTCCGAAGCAGTTTCAACCATCAGCCAGGCACCATCGTGAAAGAGGAAACCAGCAGCATGGAAAAGGTGGTGATCCGCGGCGTGAGCGTTGATCGCCGGCAGGCCAAGGTCACGATCAGCCACGTACCCGACGAGCCCGGAATCGCCTCCCGGATCTTTTCGGAGATCGCTTCCCACAACGTCAACGTTGACATGATCGTGCAAAATGTTTCGGCGGAAGGCACCACGGACATTTCTTTCACCACGCACGCCGACGAGGTTCCAAAAATCACGAGCTTTCTCGGTCCGGTGGTCACCGAAATCGGGGCACGCGGTTTCACCGCCCAGGGCGGGATCGCCAAGCTAAGCGTCGTCGGCATCGGGATGCGCTCGCATACGGGCGTCGCTGCACGGATGTTCGACATGCTGGCCAAGGCGGGCATCAATATCCAGATGATCAGCACCTCCGAGATCAAAATTTCGGTCATCGTCGATGAAAACCGGGTTGAGGAAGGTGCAAAGATCGTCCACGCCGGCTTCAATCTCGAAGGTTGACACCTCGAGAGGGGAATCGCACCGCCCGGCGGGCGCAAAAATTTTTTTTTAACTGGCCTTCCAAATCACTTGAACACTCGACCTTTTTGTTACAGTATTTATACAAAATAGGAAAAGTACAAAGATTGGTATGCAAGGATCGACCAGTTCAGTTCGTTCCCCATTAAAGCCCTCCCTCGACACCGCAGAGGTTTGGCTTTGCAGTTTCGGTACCGCCTTCATCGGGGGCACGCTTATGTTGTTACAGCCCACCTTCAGTCAGCCGTGGCAGGCTGCCATGGCCGCGATGATCGTCATCGGTGGCCTGCACGGGGTGGTTTTCTGGGCGCTGCGCCGGCGCCAACGGGCGGTTCGCCATCAGGCCATTCAGGAGATTACCCGCATGCTTCAGGACCGGATCAACAATGAGCTCGCGGTAATCCAGATGAACATCTCTTTATCCTCTCGCAAGCCGGAAGCCGATCTGCGCATGTTGCGATTGACTCAGGAAAGGGTGCAGCGAATCTCGCAGCATGTGCGCAGCCTGTCCGAAGAGTCGCTTGATGCCTGGAAAGCCAGGTACGAGACCAGCAGCTACCTGGATAAGTGAGGTTCGGTCACACGGCGGCCGCAGCGATTTGGCGGGCACAACGACAGAGTTCACACGGCGAACACGGCGGACCACGGCGGGAAAAAATGCCGCAAATGGGGGCTGCCGGTTAGGGACGTCGGGAACCTACGCCGTCTTTGCCCCGGAGCGGCGGTTGGTAGTAGCCTGGAACTTTGGTGCCGGATATTCTCGCCGCCGCTCCGGGGCAAAGACGGCGTAATCCTTGCCGAGGTGGCGGGTAATCTTCTTCCGCCGTGTTCGCCGTGGCCCGCCGTGTTCGCCGTGTGAACTTGTCGTTGTGCCCGCCGAACCCGTTGTGGCCGCCGTGTGACGGATTTTGTGTATAGTGACGTCCGCTATGTGGAAAGGACGTTTTCAACAAGAGACCGCTGCGGCCGTCCAACGTTTCACCGAGTCCATCTCGTTTGACTGGCGCCTTTACCGGCACGACATCGAAGGATCGATCGCGCATGCCCGAGCATTGGAGAAAGCGCAGCTGCTGACCGGCGATGAACGCCGGCAGATCGAGCAGGGCCTCCGGCAGATCGAGGACGAAATTGAGGCAGGCACTTTCCCGTTCCGGCCGGAACTGGAAGACGTCCACATGAACATTGAAGCGGCCCTGACGGAACGGATCGGTCCGGCCGGCGCGAAACTGCATACCGCCCGGAGCCGGAACGATCAGGTGGCCCTTGACCTTCGTCTGTACCTCAGGTCGGAGGTCGACGTGATCGGACGCCTGATTCGTGACCTGCAGCGGGTCCTCGTGCGGCTGGGCCGGCGTTTTCAGGACGCCATCATCCCGGGTTACACCCATCTGCAGCGGGCGCAGCCCGTTCCCTTTGCCCACCACCTGCTGGCCTATGTCGAAATGCTGCAGCGGGATGCCGATCGCCTGCAGGACGCCCGCAAGCGGATCAACGTTTTACCGCTCGGATCCGGAGCCATTGCCGGTTCGACCATTCCGCTCGACCGCGCTTACGTGGCGGAACTTCTTGGGTTTCCGGCCCTCACGCACAACAGCATGGATGCCGTCGGTGATCGCGATTTCGCGGCGGAAACCTTGTTTGTCGTGGCACTGACGGGGGTCCATCTCTCCCGGCTGAGTGAAGACCTTATCTTGTTTGCTTCGAGCGAGTTCCGGTTTGTGCGCATCAGCGACGGGTACAGCACCGGGTCGAGCCTGATGCCGCAAAAGAAAAATCCGGACGTGTGCGAATTGACTCGGGGAAAGAGCGGCCGGTTAATTGGTGATCTCACCACGCTGCTCACCATCCTTAAGGGGCTTCCGATGACTTACAACCGTGATTTGCAGGAGGACAAGGTGGCCGTTTTCGACGCCGTCGACCAGATAAAGCTCATCCTCGAGGTCTATGCCGGGATGGTGGAGGAGATTGAGGTTGACCTCGACCAGGCAAAAGCGGCCGCCGCCGACCCGGCGCTCCTGGCCACTGACCTCGCAGACTACCTGGTTCTGCACGGGCTGCCCTTTCGCCAGGCTCACGAGGTCATCGGCAAACTGGTTGCCTACTCGCTTGCCCGGAAACGGGGGTTTGCCGAGCTGGACCTTTCCGAGTTTCAACGGTTCAGCGACAAATTCGGCCCGGGCGTTTTTGGGGTGTTGAACGTCGACCGATCGCTGCAGAGCCGCACGGCGGCCGGGGCGCCTTCGCCGGACAACCTGAATCGGGAACTGACCGAATGGGAGAACCGGCTGGATGGCTAACCCCGATGCTCAGCCCGGATGGGAAGTGGTTTCCTCCGAGCCCGTTTACCGGAGTCCCTACCTGGAGGTGCGCTCCGAGGAGGTTCGCGTTCCGGGCGACCAGCGCGTCCGGCATTGGATCACCGTCCGGCGCAAACAAGCGGTCGTCATCGCACCGGTTACGGAGTCCGGCAACTTCGTCCTGATCCGCCAGGCGCGAATTCCGGTGCGCCGGCTATCCTGGGAATTCCCGGCGGGCCAATTTGACGGAGAGGCGGAACCGACCCTGGAAAACCTCCGGGAAACCGCCGTTCGGGAGCTGGCGGAGGAGGCCGGGTACGCTTTAGCCGGCGACGGCGCGCTCACTTACCTGGGGCAATTTTATTCTTCCCACGGCTTCACGGACGAAAAGCAGCACCTTTTTATGGCCAGACCGGTGCGCCTTTCCCGGATCGGCAGACGTCCGGATGAAACTGAGTTTATTGCTGAGACGAAGGAATTTTCGGCCGGCGAGTTGCGTCAGATGATTGCTGAAAACATTATTCAGGATGCAAACACGCTGGCACTCTTCGCCCGGCTGATGGCAAAGGGCCTGGTTGGATGAGACTTTCAAATCTATTTAAATTTCGGGAAGGCAACGACCCGGGGGCGGTCAAACCGTTCCTCGATCACCTCGAAGACCTGCGCTGGGTTCTGATCAAGATGGGCATTGCGCTGGCGGTGGCGATGAGCGTGGCTTTCTGTTTCCGTATACAACTGGCGCACCTGCTGCAGCGGCCGTTGCTGGCTCTGGATCCCAACCTGGTGCGCACCCTTATCTCGCTCGGCGTTGCTGATTCGATGACGATTTCGTTTCAGCTCGCCTTCTACGCCGGGATCGTGCTTGCGTTCCCTTTCCTGATCTATTTCGCAGGCAGTTTTGTGTTGCCGGCTTTAACCCCGCAGGAGAAGCAGGCTATGCTGCCCGCCGTTCTGGTCGGCTTCGGCCTGTTTGTCGCCGGGGTGGTCTTTGCCTATTTCTTCGTGTTGCCGCCCACGCTCCGGTTCTTTTTCCATGATGCCCAGTCGATGAATTGGACGCCGACGTGGAACGTGCGCTCTTACTTCTCTTTTGTGACGCAGGCGTGCGTCGGGTTCGGCATTGCCTTTGAACTGCCGGTGGTGGTCCTTGTCCTGGTCCGGCTTGGCATCGTTTCGGTCAGCCGTCTCCGCCGGACCCGGGCCTACGCGTTTCTGCTCATCTTTGTGGCCGCGGCATTTCTGGCCCCGACGCCGGATGCAGTCTCCATGGCGATGATGGGTGCGCCGATGTACCTGCTTTACGAGCTTTGCATTATCGTTGGCGGATTCGTCGAACGCAAACGTCTCCGGGAGCGCGCTCTGGTGAGTTAAATGCGGCCGTCGACTGGACAGTTGGCCAGTTGCGCTTAGGTTACGCGCTCCTCCGGACCCATGGCCAAGGTTTACATCAAGACGTACGGCTGCCAGATGAACGAGCGCGATTCCGAGCAGGTCGCGCAGATGCTGCTGGACCGCGGCCACGTGATCACGACGCACGAGGCCGACGCCGACGTGGTGCTATTGAACACCTGCAGCGTCCGCGATCTGGCCGAACAAAAGGCGCTCGGCAAGATGGGTATGCTCGGTGCGCTCTCGCGGAAACGGCCCGTGGTGTACGGGTTTCTGGGGTGCATGGCCCAAAGCCGCGGGGCGTCGCTGTTCAAGGAGGTACCGCACCTGGACCTGGTGGTGGGTACGCAAAAGTTCCATCGTGTTGCCGACTATGTGGACGAACTCTGGGAACGCAAGCTCCACGCCAGGTTTGATGACTTGCGCTTCACGATCGTCGACGTCGACGAGGAGCACGGTTCTCAGAATGCAATTCGCGACCACCTGACGGCCGCTCAACCGGTGAGCGCCTTTGTCTCGATCATGCAGGGGTGCAACATGCATTGCACCTTCTGCATCGTTCCTTACACCCGCGGCGCCGAACGCAGCCGGCCGATCGCCGAGATCGTCGAGGAGGTGCGCCGGCTGGTGGACCAGGGTGTGCGCGAGGTGACGCTGCTCGGCCAGATCGTCAACCTGTACGGCCGGCACGAGTTTCCGAAGCTGGAGAATAAGGGCCCTTTCGTGCAGTTGCTCGAAGCGGTCCATGAAGTTGAGGGCTTGCAGCGTCTGCGGTTCACGTCGCCTCACCCCGTCGGGTTTCGCAAAGACCTGCTTGCCGCCTTCGGTTACCTGCCCAAGCTGGTCGAGCACATTCACCTGCCGTTGCAGTCAGGTTCAAACCCCATCCTGAAAGCGATGCACCGTACATACACGGCGGAGAAATACCTTTCTCTGGTAGACGAGATCCGGAGCGCCACGCCGCGTATGGCGATCACGACCGACATCATCGTCGGGTTCCCCGGTGAAACCGATGAGGATTACGGCCGGACACGGGCCCTGGTTGAGCAGGTCGGATTCGA